>CAINEA010000197.1 GCA_903847525.1 uncultured Acetobacteraceae bacterium
AGCTCGAAATCCACCGGTTTGGCCGTCTTGTTGACGACGCGCACGGTATACCCGTTTCGGATCGAACCATCTGCTAGCCGGACGAACAGCGGCGCCCGGTCGCGTTCCACCGAAAGTTCGACGGTCGAGCGGGTGAAGAAGGCTATTCCCATCGCGGTCAGCGCGACCAGCATCGCGACGGCATAGATGATCGAACGCGGGCGGATCAGCCGCAGCTTCTCATGCCGGCCCTGTGCCTTCGCCGCCTGGCGCGCCAGGCTGTCCCAGGTGATCAGAGACGGCGGACGCCCGGTGCGTTCCATCACGTGGTTGCAGGCGTCCACACATAGGCCGCAACTGATGCATTCCAGTTGGATGCCGTCGCGGATGTCGATCCCGGTCGGGCAGGCCGTCACGCAGGCACCGCAATCGATGCAGTCGCCGGCCTTGCTGTCGGCATCCCGCTTGCCGCGCGCGCGCGGTTCGCCGCGCCAGCCCTGATAGGTGACCGTCAGGGTCTGTTCATCCAGCATCGCCGATTGGAAGCGTGGCCATGGGCACATAAAGGTGCAGACCTGTTCGCGCGCCCAGCCGGCCAGCACGTAGGTCGTCAGAGTGAACAGCCCGGTGAAGAAATACACCTGCAAGGAGGCGCGGCCGGTCCAGAACTCCGCGGTGACCGTCGGTGCATCCACGTAGTACATGATCCAGGCGCCGCCGGTCCAAAACGCGATGAACACCCAGGCCGAGTGCTTGAGGGCCTTGCGCCATACGGTATCGAGCGTGACCGGTTCGGCATCGCGGCGCATCCGCTCGTTGCGGTCGCCCTCGATCGTCCGTTCGACCAGCATGAAGAGGTCTGTCCACACCGTCTGGGGGCAAGAGTAGCCGCACCAAAGTCGCCCAAACAGGCTGGTGACCAGGAACAACCCGACCGCGGCCAGGATCAGCAACCCGGTCAGGAAGTAGATGTCCTGCGGCCAGAGTTCGACATTGAAGAAATAGAACCGCTCGTTCGACAGATCGAGCAGCAGCGCCTGGTTGGGGCGGCCCGGCCCGCGGTCCCAACGCAGCCAGGGCAGGGCGTAGTAAACCGCCAGGCATATCCCCAGCACGATCCACTTGATCCGGCGCACCGGTCCGTGGACCGCCTTGGGATAGACCCGAACGCGGTTGGCATAGAGATGGTCGCCAGCCGCTTCCCTCTGCAGTTGCA
Organism: uncultured Acetobacteraceae bacterium; assembly: GCA_903847525.1. GTDB lineage: Bacteria > Pseudomonadota > Alphaproteobacteria > Acetobacterales > Acetobacteraceae > PALSA-911. The sequence continues at coordinate 1,196 of CAINEA010000197.1, forward strand.
GTTCCCGGTCAGCCTTGCTGATGCGGCTCATAGCTTATCCTCGAACCGCATGCCTACCGGCTATTCGCCGCCGCCGAAGGCATGCACGTAAAGCGCCAAGCTCTTAATTGTAGCCTCGTTGAGCCGGGTATTCCAGGCTGGCATCACGCCCATGCGCGGGTTGTTGATCTGCGCAACGACATCCGCCCGGCTGAGACCGTTCAGATGCACCTTACTCGCCAGGCGCGGTGCGCCCACCTCTCGCTTGCCCTCGCCGTTGAGCCCATGGCAGGCGGCGCAATTCTCGGCGAACAGCGCCTTGCCGGGAGCGACGTCCACATTCGGCACCGGGGTGCCATACAGTGTCATCACATACTCGGCGATCTGGCCGATCTGCTCGGGCTTCAGCAGTCCGTCGACACCGAATTTCGGCATCTGGCTGTCCCGTGCATCAGGGTCCCCGCTGCGGATGCCGTGGATCAGGGTTTGCTGGATTTCGGGCAGCTTGCCGCCCCAGATCCAGGCCCCGGCCGCGAGTGCCGGATAACCGAGCCTGCCGCCGCCACCGGCCCCGTGGCAGGGCTGGCAATTCTCGGCGAAGGCGATACGCCCCGCCGTCATCGCGGTCGCCAGCAGCTTGGGATCGGCCTGGATCTCGGCAAAGCTGGCCTTCTGGATCGCCTGCAGGGATTGGCCGCGTAGCGCCGTGACCTCGGCCACCGCCTTGTCCACGGATTTGCGCTGCGAATATCCGAGCAGCCCATGGAAATACCCGACGCCGTAGGGCACAGACGGATACAGCAGCATCTGCCCGAGGGCGAACACGATGCAGGCGATGAAGGTGTACAGCCACCATTTCGGCAACGGCGTGTTCAGTTCGCGCACCCCGTCCCACACATGACCCGTGGTGTCGGTGCCGGTGACGCTGTCCTTTTCGATTTTGGTCGGCACGATTGCGTCTCCTTACCGGTCGTCTTGCAGGGGAATCATGGCGTTACGCTCGACCTGTTCCTTGCGGCTGGGCCAATAGACGGTCGCCAATATCATTAGAAATGACCCAAACATCAGCAGAATCGAATGCTTTTGGCCCCAAAGCAGAAGGCTGTTCAGCTCCATCATGGCTCGCTCCTACTGCTGCAGTTTCTCGGTGCTGGTGTCGGCGAAATTCACCATCGTGCCGAGCACCTGGAGATAGGCCACCACCGCATCCAGTTCCGTTACGCGTCGTCCGTCGCCGGCCACCAGATTGGCTTTCGGATAGCGCTTCATCAGCGCCGCCGGATCGCCATTGGGATCGGCCTGGGCGAAAAGATCGACAGAAGCGTTGGTGATCTGGTCATCGGTGTACGGCACGCCCACCATGCGATTGGTGCGCAGCCGGGCCTGGATGTCGCCGGTTTCAAGCGGGGTTTCCGCAAGGAACGCGTATTTCGGCATCAGGCTTTCCGGCACCAGGGCCTGCGGATTCTGCATGTGCGCATAGTGCCATTCGCTGGAGTATTTGCCGCCGACGCGCGACAAATCCGGGCCGATGCGCTTGGAGCCCCACTGGAACGGGTGATCATACATGCTCTCCGCCGCCAGCGAGTAATGGCCGTAGCGCTCCACCTCGTCGCGCAGCGCGCGGATCTGCTGGCTGTGGCAGAGGTAGCAGCCTTCCCGCACATAGATGTCGCGGCCCCGCAGTTCCAGCGGCGAGTAAGGACGTACCCCCTGAACCTTCTCCACCGTGGTTTCGATCGTAAACAGTGGGATGACCTCGACGATGCCGCCAACGGCGACGGTCAGCAGCGTACCCACCAGCAGGAAGATTGCGTTTTTCTCGAAGAATTCGTGACGAATGGCCATGATCTATGCTCCCACCCGCAGAGCGGCAGCGGGCGCCGTTGTCGGAGAATTCACTGTGCGGATCAGGTTGTAGACCATGATCAGCGCGCCGGTCAGGAACAGCAGGCCGCCGACCATGCGGATGACATAGTAAGGGTGCACCGCAACCACGGATTCCACGAAGGAGTATTGCAGGAAGCCGTACTGGTCATAGGCGCGCCACATGAGCCCCTGCATGATCCCCGCCACCCACAGCGAGGTGATGTAGAACACGATCCCCAGGGTCGCGATCCAGTAATGCCAAGCCGCCAGCTTGTTGGAGAACAGGCCGGTCCGCTTCCACAGCACGGGCACCAGATAGTAGATCGCACCGAAAGAAATAAACGCCACCCAACCCAACGCGCCGGAATGCACGTGCCCGACCACCCAGTCCGTGTAGTGGGCCAGCGCGTTCACATCGCGGATCGACATCACCGGCCCCTCGAAGGTGGACATGCCGTAGAACCCGACCGCGGTGACCGAGAAGCGCAGACCCGGATCCGTGCGCAGCTTGTCCCACGCGCCCGACAGCGTCATCAGGCCGTTGATCATACCGCCCCAGGAAGGCATCCACAGCATGATCGAAAACGCCATGCCCAGCGTCTGCGCCCAGTCCGGCAGCGCGGTCCAGTGCAGGTGATGCGGGCCGGCCCAAATGTAGAGGAAGATCAGTGACCAGAAATGCACGATCGACAGGCGGTAGGAATACACCGGCCGGTTCGCCGCCTTGGGGATGAAGTAGTACATCATTCCCAGGAACCCAGCGGTCAGGAAGAAGCCGACAGCGTTATGGCCATACCACCACTGGATCAGCGCATCCTGCGCGCCGGAAAAGGCAGAGTAGCTCTTGGCACCGAAGAAGCTGACCGGAATCGCCAGATTGTTGCCGATATGCAGCATCGCCACGGTGACGATGAAGGCGAGGTAGAACCAGTTCGCGACGTAGATATGCGGTTCTTCGCGCATCATCAGCGTGCCGAGAAACACGATCAGATAGGCAACCCAGACCACGGTCAGCCAAATATCGATATACCATTCCGGCTCGGCGTATTCACGGCTCTGGCTGAAGCCCATGACATAGCTCAGCGCGGCCATGACGATGAAGAACTGGTAGCCCCAGAACACGAAGCTCGCCAATGCGTCGCCGCCGAACAGTCTTGTCCGGCAGGTGCGTTGCACGACATGAAACGACGTGCCGATCAATGCCGTCCCGCCGAAGGCGAAGATCGCCGCCGAAGTGTGCACGGGGCGCAGGCGGCCGAAATTGGTGAAGGAGTAACCGAGATTGAACGCCGGCCAGCACAATTCAAGCGCCAGGTAGACACCGACGGTGAAGGCAACGACCCCCCAGAACATCGCCATGATCACGGCGTTCTTGACGATCCGCTCGTTATAAACCACGACGCGGGCAGGCGCGTGCGCCATCATGGGCATGGCATCAGCGGTGATATCAGACATGTCCGGAGCCCTCGTTTTCATGCGCATGGGCGCGGGCGGCATCGCGCCGGTCGTAATACGCGCGGATCAGCCCCAGATTAAACAAGCAGGCGAAGCCGAGCAGGGACAGTCCGAAAACATAAATCCCGTTATCGACCGCGCCGGCCGCCAGGATCAGCCCGACCAGCCCAAAGACGGCCACCATTGTGCCGATGATGAAGTCACTCGTCGCCGTGTCCATCCTGTACCCCGCTGATGGTTGCTTCGCCGATGGAACGCATTTGCAGTTCCATAGTCATGTTTCCATATATGCAGTGCCCGTGCGACCCACTTAAGGCATTGATCCAAATCAATGGCGCGCCGCACAATGCAGTGCAGGCAACGCTGCCTGGACGGCTGGCCGGGCTTGGAGGGCAAGAATTCCATGAACGCCGGTCTGGAGATGTTCACCACGCTGTGCCGGTCGCTTGCGCCTGGCCCGCTCGGCGCGGGGTTGACCATCGGATTACCGGTTAGCCTGCTGTTGGCCGGTTTTGTCGGCAGTGCCGTGCATTGCGTGCCTATGTGCGGGCCATTTGTGTTGGGGCAGGTCAGCGACCGGCTGGCGTGCATTCCCGCCTGCGCCATGCGCGAGCGCCATAGGATCGGGGTCGGCTTGCTGTGGCCATACCATCTCGGCCGTATTGCCACATATACAGGTCTCGGTGCGGTGGCGGGCGGAACCAGTGCGGCGTTGGGGCTGCTGCCATGGTTTGGCTGGCTATCGACCGGCCTGTTGTTCTTGGCGGCACTGTTGTTTTTGGGTCAGGCGGTCAAGCGGTTGGCCCTGCCGACCGGCTCGCCGACGCTGTTCCGCCGGGTGGCGGCACGTCTGCAAAGGCCGGGCGGCTCTGGTTTCCGCCGCGGCATGACGCTGGGCCTTGCGCTCGGCTTCCTGCCTTGCGGCTTCCTCTATTCGGCACTGGCTGCGTCCGCCGCCACAGGGAACCCGCTCGGCGGTGCGATCGGGATGCTTGCCTTCAGTCTTGGCACCATTCCGGCGTTGGTCGTGGTCGGTGTGGCCGGGCAGGCCGCCGGGCGTGTCTGGAGTCGCCGCATGGCGTTTGTCGCGCCAGCGGTGATGCTGCTGAACGCGCTCATCCTGGCCGCGCTCGCTTGGATGGGGCTGAGCCAACTCATATGAGAATCCGGGGACCGCGGCGATGCGCGCCGCGCCCTCCGGACTCATAGAAGCGGTCTAGCCGCCAAAGCGTTGCTTGTAGGTTTTGGCCAACAGCACGTCGAACGGCGTACCTGGCTGGAACTCCGCCATGCCCTCCGGGATGGGCAGCCCCGGAAGCTGCCGTTCGCACTCCGATTTCTCGCCAAGCACCTGGGTGATCGGATACAGGGCCGACCAGGCCGGTACGCCGGCGTAGTCCTCTTCTTCGTCGGCGACGTGCTTGTCGCGGATCTTGCCGGACGCGGTTTCGATCTCCATGCCCAACATGGTCGTGGCCTTGAATTCCTGCGCGTTCGGCTGGCGGATCAGCTTGGACCGGTCGGGGTAGATGCGGTCGATGAAATTATCCATCAGGCGCAACTTCTTCGCCTCGTCCTCGATCTTGTGGGCGTGCCCGAATGCCATCACCGAGCGGTAGTTCACGGAATGGTGGAAGCCCGAGCGCGCCATCACAAGCGCATCCAGATGCGTGACGGTCAGGCAAACCGGAATGCCCGTCGCCTCCGCCCGTATCATCCGGCTGGCGGAGGAGCCGTGCCAGTACAGGTGATCCCCCTCGCGCCAAAACGCAGTCGGCGTGCAATAGGGCTGGCCGTCGATCACATAGGCGATGTGGCAGACCAGCGCGGCGTCCAGGATTTCGTAGACCGTCTTGTGGTCATAGCGCCCACGCTCATGAACGCGCTTGACCCGGTTGACCGGGGTAATCGGGAAAGACGACGACGCATCGGCTGCGGACATGTGAGCTCACTCCAAATCGGATGCGTCCCGGTATAGGATCAATTGGGCCGGCGAAAAGCGCCAATCCTCGCTAATGAGCCCAGTCCATTTCTCCGCTCCACCCAAACCGTGTATCGCTATGTGGCGGTGGAATCGGTGTCGCGAATGCGATATCCCACCCCGGGCTCGGTCTCCACCAGCGCCCCCGCGGCCCCCAGCTTCTGGCGTAACTGGCGTATGTAGACCCGGAGATATTGCACATCCTCGGCATGGGCGGGGCCCCATACCCCGGTCAGCAATTGCCGATGGCTGACCACTTTGCCGACGCTGCGGACCAGCAATTCCAGCAGCGCGTATTCCCGCGGTGTCAGTTCGAGCTTCGTGTTGTCCAGGCTGACCTGCCGCCGTTCCAGGTCGATCTCCACGGGCCCCGCCCGATAGACGGTGCCCAGGCCCTGTTGAGCCAGTCGGTGACGCAAGGCCGTACGGATGCGTGCCAGCAGTTCGCCGACGCCGAACGGCTTCTCCATGTAGTCATCCGCACCCAGGTCCAATGCGGCGATCTTTTCCTGTTCGCGGTCGCGCGCCGACAGCACGATCACCGGCACCACGCTGAATTCCCGGAGTTTGCGCAACACCACCTGGCCGTCAATGTCCGGCAGGCCAAGGTCCAGAAGCACGACATCGGGCGCACGCGCGGCGGCCAGCCGCAATCCCTCGGTGCCGGTGTCTGCGCGCTCCACCGAATAGCCGGCCGCCTCCAGCGCTGGTTTCAGAAATCGATGGATCTGCGGCTCGTCATCGATCACCAGCACCCGGCCAAGGGCGGCCGAAGCGGTCATGGCGCGACCGGAAGCGTTAGGATGATCACCGTCCCGGGCGAGCCGTCCGCCGGTGCGTCCGGGCGAGGGCTGATCGCTGCGATTGTGCCGCCCATCGCCTCGGTCAGGCCTCGTGCGATCGCCAGGCCTAGACCGGTGCCGACGCCCCGGTCGCCCTTGCCGGCCCGATAGAAACTGTCAAAGACGTGCGGCAGGTCTTCCTGGGAGATGCCGCTTCCTTCGTCGGCTATGCGAATGCTCATCTCCCGATTGACCGCTTCGGCCGTGATCCGGATGAAACCACCGGGCGGACCATATTTGCACGCATTGTCCAGAACGTTGACCAGCACCTGTTCCAGCAATTCGGGATCGGCGGCCAGGCGCGGAAGATCCGCCGGCAGATTCAATCCGACCGGTCCCAGGAGCGGCACACGTGTAATCGCCGCCTCCATCACCTCGTCAAGCGCGACCGGAACGATCCGTGGCATGATCTCGCCGCTTTCCAGCCGGGTCATTTCCAGGATGTTCGACAGGAAACGGGTCATGCGCGCCGTATCCTCCTCGATGCTGCGCAGCAAGTCTTCGCGCGTTGCCGAATCCAGAGACTCCCAGGCCGTGTGCAACGTGCTCGCGGCGCCGCGAATTCCCGCCAGCGGGGTGCGCAGGTCGTGCGACAGAGAGGACAGCAATGCGGTTCGCAGCTTCTGGGTTTCCGACTGCGCCGCGTTGCGCGCGGTGTTGTTCGCCAGCCGCACGCGCTCCATCGCCTGGGCTGCCTGGTCCGTCAGGGCACGCAAGGCCTGCAGCCGCGCAGGATCGAGATCGCCGACCTGCCGCACGCCGAGCACACCGACCTGACCGCGGGCGGTTCCCATTGGCAGGAAACGCCATGGCGACGACGGCAAGGTCGAGGTGCCTTTGCCCGCGGGGGATTGATGCGTGTAGCACCAGCGCGCGGCTGCCCAGCCGGCCGTATCCATCGTATCCATCTTGGGTTCGGACGCACGGATGTTCAAATCCTCGCCCAGCAACGTCAGCACAAGTGCGGCACCGGCAATATCGGCGGCCTGGCGCACAATGACCTCTCCAAGCTCCTGTTCGGTCGCGGGTTCACCCAGGGCACGGCTAAAGGCGCCGATGCGCCGTAGTCCCTCGATGCGCCCCTCCGCAGTCATGGCCGCACTGCGCAGCCGGCTAGCCAGAGCCCCGGTCAGGATCGCCACTCCGAGAAACAGCACGATGGCGACAACGTCGCGGAACTCGTAGATCGTCAGTCGGTAGATCGGTGGGATGAAAAAGAAGTTCCATGACATGAAGCTCAACGTTGCGGCGAAGATCGCTACGCGCAGACCCCAGACGGAGGCGGCGCAGACCACCGCCGCCAGGAACACCATGCCAAGCGCCTCCTGCGAGACGTAATGGATCAATCCTTCGCTGATCCCGGTTACCGTGGCGACGAGGGCTACGGTCGCCAGCCAGGCGAACCATGGTTCCGGCAGACGCGGCAATTTCGGGCGGTTCACCGCCATTACGGGCAGCGGCACGATATGAAGGGCGAAATCCGGGGCGCGCGTCAGCAGGCCGCGCAGGATGTCGGGGCGGAACAGATGGACCGACAGAAGCCGGCGCCACCCGGGGCGCAACGTTCGCCCAACGACGATGCGCGTGGCATTGCGCCGGCGCGCGAGTTCGATTGCTGCGCCGACCACGTCGGCGCCCGAACTGGTTTCGGGTTCCGCGCCCAGTCCCTCCGCGAGTTCCATAGCAACACGGGCATTGCTGGATTGGGAAGCTTGCTCCACATGCAAGGCGATCCAGGGGCCACGTAGGGATTCCGCCAGTAGCCGTGCCTCCCGCACAACCGCTTCGGCACCCAGCCCGTCGCCAACCAGGGCAAGCACCCGCTCCCCGGCCGGCCATGGGCCCTGGATGGATTTGGCGCGCATGTAGGAAGTGACATCCGCGTCCACTCGCTCGGCGGCCCGGCGCAGCGCCATCTCTCGCAGCGATGCCAGATTGCCTTCGCGGAAGAAGCCGTCCATCGCCCGCTTGGCAACGTCCGGCCGGTAGATCCGCCCCTGTTCCAGCCGTCCCCGCAATTCCGCCGGCGGAAGGTCGATCAGTTCGATCTCGTCGGCCTGTTCGAGAACCTTGTCGGGCAATGTCTCGCGAACACGCACACCAGTGATACGCGCGACCGCATCGTTCAGGCTTTCCAGATGCTGCACGTTAAGTGTCGCCCAGACGTCGATGCCGGAA
>CAINEA010000198.1 GCA_903847525.1 uncultured Acetobacteraceae bacterium
GCTGTGCTTGGCCATGTTCAGCAGCAGGGAGACATTGCCGTTGGATAGCGGGCCGATGATGAACCTGCTTTTCAGACGGGTCAGACCCGGCACGGAATCCGGCCACGGGTGCAGCCGGTGCCACCCACGGTTGACGTGCTCCATGTCCGCTTCGCTCAGACCCTTAACGGCGAAATCGACAACCAGTTTGTCGAGCGAAGCCCGGTGCAGGTCATCCAGCCGCGTCCACGGCAGTTCGCCCTTGCGCACCCGGTCCATCGATGGATGATAGGCAGCACGCCACGCATCCACCAATCCGGTCCAATCGGCTGAAATACCCCGCTGAGCACCGAATGCAGTCAGTTCGGTGATGAGGCTGGTTCGCCAATCCACCACGGTACCAAATGTGTCGAAAACAATGGCGACCGGCTGACTGCTATTCATGTGCTTTTCCTCCTAGGATCGGAACAGCCAAGCGGTCGGCGCCGGTCCGGTCAAGAGCGAAGACCGGGCATGGCGCGCGGCCGGAAGCTTGACCTGTATCAAAACCCTATCTTGCTGTTCACACTATCGAGCAGCCAATGCCAATAAGGACCGGTGCAACATGACGCATGATCATCCGACGGTGGGTGCCGGTGGAGCGGACGATCCTTCACCGAACAACGCCGCGCAAAAGCGGTCCCATAGCTACCTGCTGCCAGTCGAGGATGAAGCGTTCCTGCTGCGCGACGAAATGCGCGACATCCGGTTCGCGCTCGAATATTCCAAGGCGGAATTGCTGCTGCGTGATTGGGGCATCCGTTCAACGATCATCGTGTTCGGCAGCGCACGAACGCCATCGCCGGAACAGGCGGCCGTCGCGGAACGGGCAGCGCAAACGGACGAAGATCGCCGGCAGGCAGCAAAACTCGTTCGGCAATCAGCCTACTACCAGGCCGCGCGCGACTTTGGCCGAATGGTTTCCGAACAAGGCGGCGCCAAGGCGCCACAGCATCGCTGGCGCGACAATGTGATCGCCACGGGCGGCGGCGGTGGCATCATGGAAGCCGCCAACCGCGGCGCACACGACGCCGGCGTGCCAAGCGTCGGGTTCAACATCACATTGCCCACCGAACAGGAACCGAATGCCTACACGACCCCGGAACTGACCTTCCGGTTCCATTATTTCGCGATGCGCAAGATGCATCTGGCGATGCGCGCCAACGCGCTCGTGGTGTTTCCCGGCGGTTTCGGCACGATGGACGAACTGTTCGAGATCCTGACACTGACGCAGACCGGAAAGGCACCGAAGGTACCAATTGTGTTGTTCGGCGAAAGCTATTGGCGCCGGCTGATCAATTTCGATGCGTTAATTGAAGAAGATATGATCTCACAAGCGGATCTCACCCTGCTCGATTTCGCCGACACAGCAGAAGCGGCGTGGAACGTATTGCTGCGCCGTGGACTGCGCGCGCATGCGCCTGATTCGAACTGAGATAGGCCTACCCCCGATGCGCCCGCGCCCGCACGGTTGCTGGATGCCCTGGCTGCGGCCTAACCTTGCGTCTGGATCGGCAAACGATCGGTCGAACGAGGGAAACATCGATGGCAAAGCCACTTCGCATGGGCGTCATCTACGACATGCGAAATCCGCCGGAGACCGGCATGAAGACGCCCGATCTCTATGCGGCGGTATTGGATCAGGTCGCCTGGCTGGATAACCTCGGCCTCGATCTCGCATGGTTCACCGAGCACCATTTCGTCGAGGACGGGTATCTCCCGTCCTGGATCCCCGTCGCCGCGGCGATGGCGGCACGCACGCGCAATATCCGCTTCTCCTGCGACGTGTGCCTGCTGCCGTTCAACCATCCGATCCGGCTGGCCGAGGATCTGGCCGTGCTGGACAACATCTCCAACGGCCGGGTGGAAATCGGCGTCGGCCTTGGCTACGCAGTGCATGAGTTTCGCGGCTTCGGCCTGCCGGTGTCACACCGCCTGTCCTACACCGATGAAGGCCTGGAGGTGCTGAAGCGCGCCTTCACCGGCGAGCGCTTCAGCTTCAGCGGAAAGCGATACGATTTCACGGACGTACGCATCACGCCGGGCTATGTCCAGGCCGGTGGACCGCCGATCTGGGTCGCGGCACTGGCCGAAGCTGGCGCGCAGCGAGCGGCACGCTTCAACACGAACCTGCTGCCGCAAGGTCCGCGTGAACGCGCGCTCGATCCTTGGCAGGCAGCACTGAAAGCCGATGGCCGCAATCCCGCCGATTATCGCGTCGGCATCATCCGTTCCTGCCTGGTCACCGATGATCCCGATCGCGACTGGCCGCCGATCCGTGCCGCCGAACACCGGCGCATGGCGGTTTATAATCAGTTCCGTGCCGACTCGGGTGGCCATGGCGGCGTGGCCGGGATTACCGAGGAACAACGCATCCCCCAGGGCTGGGTAGTCGGAACGGAAGATCAATGCGTCGAGAAGTTGGCCGCCTTCATCCGTGAATTCGGCCTGACCGACCTCGTGACCTGGGCGGTACCGCCGGGCATGCGTCCGGACCAGATGAACCCCTCTCTTGAACGTTACGCAACCGGCGTCGTGCCGCGCCTGCGCACGATGTTCGAGAAGCTTTGACTGGGCGAAGCGTCAAGCGGGACAGGCGTTCTGACCGAGGAGGCCCGGAAAAAACGACGAACGCCGTCGTCAGGATTCATCATCAAAAAATGCCGAACAAATTGCGGAGGAAACCGGGGGTCAGCGCCGAAAGCGGGTTCACCGACACCTGCGGGTCATTCGCAGCGCCACGGATCGAGTAACTTGCCGCGAAAAGGCCGCCGCCAACCTCCGGGCTGAACAACTTGCCGATCAAGGGTAAATTTCCAAGCAGCGAGTTGAAAAAATAAGCCGGAACGATCGTGCCCTCCAGATCCAGGCGGTCCTGGGCCAGGTTGATCTGGCCCTTGACGGTAAGGCCAAGGGAAGCGCTGAACGCGCGCGCCTCCGACAAACGCAACGTCTCACGGGTCAGGACGAAAGGTGCGACGAGCTGGCTGAAAGCCAGACCGGGTCCCTGCACCACATCTACCAGGCCGTATAACGTCATCGCCTGCAACAATCGTCCCAATGCGGGTGCGCCCTGAATCCGGAACTCATGGATCTCGGCTGTCCCAGACAGGGGATGATCCCCAGCCGCGTCATCATAGGTGCCGTTCACCGACAGGCGTCCACCCTGCATCGTATGTACGACATCCACCGCCCGCAGCAGGTCGCCGGCATTGTCTGCAGAAGCGTTCAAGGTTCGCTGACGGGCGCCCGGCGGCGTCACGATCTCAAGCCTGAATCGATTTGTCCCAGCCGCCGGATTCATGCCAATCTGGCCGTCTACGCGCAGCTCCCTCATGACCCTGCCGTCATTATCCACGTGCGCAACCAGACCCGAGACGGTCGTCGCATTCGCCATGTAGGCACGCTCGAAGCGCGTCTCCATTGTCCACGACGGACCCTGTTTCGCCTCACCCGCCTCACGTTTACGGCCACTGCCAGACTTACTGGTAAATACCGGAGCCAGATCGATGCTCGGCCCGTTGAAAGATATCTGAATCGGACCTGCCTGCGCTGGGAACCTTACATTGCCTTGCCCGTTGGTCCGTCCAAATACGGCCTGATTGATCGTCAAGCTGGAAATCCGCCCCTCCTCAAATGCCGCCTGAGCACGCAGCAAAAGCGCATCCCCAGCCGCCGCACCACGTCCGGAGGGGCTACCATCCAGCGTGATGTCCTCGACGCCGACAAGCCGCGACCGTCGAAGCTGCACACGGGCATGGCCGGTGGCGGCTTGGCCAATGGGCTTCTGCCAACCGATGGGCATGACGGACAACGCGGCAGACGCGAGATCGGCATCGACCAGAATTTCCCCGATGCCATCCCGCCGTTCTGTCATCGCAGCCTTCACGGACAGATCGCCCGCCAACGCTTCGCCGGCATCCAGGCCGGCCGCCGCCAACTGGCGGGATGTGGGACGCCCCGTTGCGGTGATCCTGCGAACCACCTGGCTGGGGGGGGCCGATTTGAAGCTCATCTCCACGTCCAGCTGCGTCGGAATGGTCGCGATGTCGGCCTGGCCGGTAAGCTTCATTCCCTCCGTATTGGCATTGAGATCGACATTGCCACGGTCCAGGTCCCGTCCAGCGACCAGGCCGGTGAAGTGCGCATCTTGCAAACGGAGCCGGGTCTGGATCGGCACCTGCTCGATCTGCAACTTCTCCTCCATCGGCACGGTTACCGAGAGCGAACCAGAAACCTGGCCACCCGGATTATTCAGGTCAATCTGAAGATGGTCGAAAAGATGCAGCCGCTTGTTTCGCAACACCGCCAGTGCATCGGCAATCGGCCCGGCGAGTTCAGCGTCGATATACCCGACCTGGTCCTTATGAATGATACCGGTGATGCGCATTTTGCCGGACTTCACCAGAAGGCCGCTCTCGCGCTGTCCGGCCTCCAGGGTTTGCCGCCCCGAGCTGACCAGGATCTCGAAAGTATCGGGATCAAGGATATTCAAACGCGCATTGCCGTGGTCGATCGGGGGCACGGGACGCAGCCAGTGGACCGTGACACCCTCACCCAGCAGACTGCCTGTCGCCGCCGTCAAGGCGATGTCGGACAAGGCCTCGTTACCCTCCACGGTAACTTGCGCGTGCGCATCCCGCACGATGCCCGCGGTGATGTTCTCCGTAATCCAATCATGCGCTGGACGACCGATTGTCCGCGGCCAAAGCTGCCCAAGGTCGGCGAAAGCTACATGATCGACCGCCAGCGCCAGGTCGGCTTTCATCCGCCCGAGGTCCCGGCGTAGCGTACCGCTGCCGCTGAGCGTGGACACTGGACCGCCCGCGCGGGGGAGCACACGAAGGTTGAATGTTTTCAGGTGCAAATTCTTCTCGGTGCCCTCGGCGGATAGGTCAGCCCCGGCGAGCAGCACGGTGCTGGAGCCCACCTTGATCTTGCCGGCGCCGGCATGGAGATCGAACGCCACTCGCCGCAATGCCTGATGTGGGCCGATCTCCAGGGACAGCGAACCGTTCAGTCGTGTGTCGAGGGCCTCGAATGATTCCAGCGTCCCGGTATGGCGAGCCAGAGCCGCCGGCATGAGATCGGCGAGTTGCGCCGACAATCGAACAATCCCGTCACCGGCCGACAGGGAGCCACTGACGTGAACCGATGCCTGATCGTCCCCCATGGCAAGCAGAAAACTGGCATTGCCATCCACCCCGCCACGGGGCAGGCGCCGAAGGTCGATGTCCGGCGCCTTTGCCCGCCAAACCACGGCAAGCTGCCGGTCGACGATCGTCAAGGTCGATTCGCGGATTCGTACCCGGCGCAATTGGGCAAATCTTCCGCGTTGCATGCTGCCGACGGGGGCGGGCGGACGGGCTAGCTCCGCGATCAGCCCGGTCAAGGCGGACGAGCCAAGCTCTTCGACCAGCACATCCGCAGCCGGTTCAATTGGAACCTTTGCCACCGGAGGCACCTCCTCCGAACGCATAAAATCCAACCGGATATCCCCGGCCTGCGTGCGTAGAAGCAACAGATGGGCAGATTCGATCTCCAACGCGCGCGGCTGTATCCGCCCCATCAAAAGACCACCGAGGGCAAGGGAGACATCCACCTGTGGCACGACCATGCTGTGGCCCTGCCCTTCGTCTGTCACTTTGATATCAAGCAGCCGGATATCCAGCGGGCGATCGACGCCGAGCCTGAAACCCTCCCAGGTCAGCGCCGCGTGGCCAATGGAAACCTGGAGTGGGCCAGACTCGGCGTTGATCACCTCCTGCATGCGTTGCGCGAGCCAGGGCAGGTCCAACGGACCCTGTGACAAGCGCCAAGCGAGGCCGCCAACCAAGACGCTGGCGCCAACGCCGAGCAGCATCAACAACGTGCACAGGCGATGCAGGAGCCTGCCGGTGATGCGTACCGCTTGACCCGGAAGCCGCCTCATGACCAGCCTTCCGGACGATCAACGCACCCCTGGTTGCGCCTGCACGCATGACCGCCGTTTCCTTCCGCCTCCCGGCCAATTGGCCCGCGCCCTACGACGAGGCCGCAGCCGCGCGGCTCATCGAGCGATTCACCGAAATCGGCCGCCAGGAGGCTCGCCTCCGTGCCCGTCCGGCGGTGGCCGCCATGTTGGCCGCCCTCGGCGGCAACAGCC
>CAINEA010000199.1 GCA_903847525.1 uncultured Acetobacteraceae bacterium
GAGCTCTGGCAGGAAGGTGCTGGTTTTATCGTTTTTCGGCAGGTCAACATGGCGCAGCACTTCCTGCTCTCCGCGGCCGCGCGCTCGCTCAGCGCGGCCAAGATTCTTCGGATGTCGGACACCGGCGTCGAGAACGTGTTCCTGCGCCTTCGCTGGCCCGAGGCCCGTGCGTCTGAGCGGTACGGTGTACTGTCATAAGGCGGGTTCAGTGGCCTGAGGCTCGTTTAGGCAGCGATGGATGGTTGCTGGGTGACGTTGAAGGTTCTGGCGACCTCGCTAATCGACCTGCCTTCGCGGACCAGGGAGAGGGCGAGCGCCTTCTGATCGGGGCGTAGCTTCTGCGGCCGCCCGAACAACACTCCACGACGCTTCGCGGCCTGACGTCCTTCATCAGTCCGATGCCGGATGAGGGCCCGTTCGAACTCAGCTACGCCGGCGAACATGGTCAGGACCATGCGCCCGGCTGGTGTCGTGGTGTCGACCCAGGGCTCCTCAAGTGACTGTAATCCTGCGTCCTTCTCTCGAATGACTTCAGCGATGCGAAGCAACTCAGCAGTGGAGCGCGCGAGCCGGTCGAGGCGGCTAACGACCAGGACATCATCGGCGCGCAGTTCCTGGAGCAGTCGCTCCAGTGGGCCCGTGCGTCTGAGCGGTACGGTGTACCGGCCCCGTGTGGTCGCTATCGGTTGTCTTTTTATAACGGCGTTTCTGCAATGCTTCAAGACCATTATTGCGCATTAGGCGGGCAACCCTATGGCGGCTGACCGCTATGCCGTCTTCGTTCAGTTCAGCCGTCATGCGGGGGCTGCCATAGGTCTCTTGGGAGGTCATGAACTCGGCGCGGATATGCGCCAGGAGCACCATGCCTTCTCTCTGACGGCGGCTTAGGCACGTTCCTTCCGAGCATAAAAGGCGCTTTCACTGACGTCGAGCAGCGCGCACGCACGCTGAACCGGTATATTTGCCTTCTCTGCATCGATTACCTTGAATTTCATTTCATGGTCTCCTTCGCAAAGAAGGGGCGGCTTTTTTTAGCAAGTCGCGCTCCTGCCGCAGGATGTCGTTTTCCTTGCGAATCCGTTCCATTTCCTTGGCGGTATCCTCATGCGGCCCGGAAAGAAGATCGGCTTCTTTCGCCGCCGAAACCCACTTCCCAAGTGTCGAAAGCCCAACGCCCAGGTCATCGGCTATTGCGCGCAATGGACGTCCGCTAGTTCCGGCCAGCCGAACCGCTTCGGCTTTGAATTCGTCAGTGAAATTGGCATGACGGCCACGTCTGCGTTTCTTGTCGTCTATCATGGATCGATATCCTATCAAAAATCAGGAAATCGCTCTCCACTTTTTCCAGGCAAGTTCAGTTGCTACTCGACATAGAGAGAAGAGCAGAACTTCGTAATCACCCGGGCGGTATTTGGGTCAGACAAAAGACTGGTGTGATTGTTAGACGGCAAATCGATGATCCGCAGCGACGGCAACATATCCACCCATCGCTGCCAATACACCATCCCATCGGCAAAGACAGTGCGAGCGCCCGGAAGGGTAAAGTATGGCTCCAGATCACCATAAAAATGTCCGCCGGCATTACGAAAATAATATGCTTGGACCGATTCCGGATTGGCAAGCGGACGGATAACAAACTCAGTTCCAGTCAGGGACCCCGAGAGTTTCTCCATTTGACGCATCATTGCCTTGAGTTGCCCGGAAGAACGGGAAAGACCGAGCCTACGGGCCCGTTCCAGTATCTGCCGCCAGAAAACGTCATCGGGTTTTGTCAGGTCCAATTCATCGCGGTGTATCAGGCGATCCGTCCCTGCATGCAACGATTGGAGTGCCATATTTACGACGCCCAGCATCGCCCGTTTTCCAAAATCCGGGTCCGTCTCCGTATCGAGCACGTCATAGCTGTCGAGCATAACGATGCTATCCACCCGCTGTCCCTGCTCTTGAAGCTGGCGTGTAACCTCATAGGCCAACACGCCACCCAGCGAATAGCCGCCAAGATCGTACGGCCCCTCGGGCTGCACTGCGCGGATAATACGGACATAATAGGCCGCCATTGCCTCCACGCCTCTTAGAACCTTGCGTTTCGTCAACCAGCCGCGGGCCTGGATACCAAAAAATGGCCTCGCCACCTGGGTCGCCAAACCGAGATACGCTTCAACGCCACCCAGCCCACCGTGCAACCAGAATACCGGCATGCCGCGACCCCGGTTCAAAGCAACAAGCTCCGGAAAGCGGTCGTACCAATTCGGACGCGTCAGTCTGGCGCCGGTGGATGGATCGGGTAACGCCAGCCCGGAGAGCGCGGCGACGATTCGATCGACCGTGTCGAGGCGAACCAGAGTGCCTAGATCAAAGTCCCGGCCAAAATCAGATCGTAACCTCAGCAGTAGCTGAGCGGTCAAAAGCGAATCAAATCCCTGATCGGTCAAACGCATATTTGTTACGATACTAGATGCATCTGACTGCAACAACTCAGCAACCAGTGCGCGTACGCCCAATAGCGCTTCTGATACCGGAGTAACCTCGGGATCCTGCGGCGGCGTAACCAATGGAACAGGGTCATCGTAGATAGCCTGGCAGTACGAACCAACCGCTTCTAGCGCCGCCGTGCTGTCGAAAAACGCGAGATGACTGTCAATATCGACATCCTCATAGATCAGGCTTGGCAAAAGTTCGCCCCAAGCCGTCCAGTAATCAACGCCTTCCATAGGGTCTTCAGCCGCTGCCGTTTTATGGCTAACGCCCGCGCCGAAGAACCGTCCATGGCGGTTTCGGAAATAGCGGACATTGGCTATCGGCCCCGGAAGCGGGGACGGACGATACGCCACGACCTGGTAGCCAGCCTGGATGGCCGTCATCCGGTGAAGATAATCGCGGATCCAAGCTGCGGGGCGCCGCACGCCAGCCGCTAGACAATAGACCGTGAACGCCTCAGCCAATTGATCCGGGCCGGCGATCTTCCGATCCGGCAAGGCCACGGCCGATGCTAGCGCGCCGCGCCACCGCGACGACATCGAAACGAGTCCGAACGCAAGAAATTGGTAAAGGTCGTAAAGCTCTGCCCCGAGATGCGCATGGCAGGGTGGATATATCGGATCCGCGAGCGTCAGGCTACGCACGACCTCGCCGCACGCCTGCAGTTGGCGGGCTATTTCGTAGGCCAGAGTACCGCCGATTGAATAGCCGCCCAGGTCATACGGTCCGGCCGGTTGAATCGCCTGAATCATCCCACGATAAAAACCAGAGATGGTTTCCACGCCGGACAGAACCTCTTTGTCGTCGATCAGTCCCCGGGCCTGGAGACCGTAGAAGGGACGCTGGATTTTACTGGCGAGGCCAAGGTAGATTGAAGCATCACCGAAGGCGCCATGAACCCAAAACACCGGCATTCCCGTCGTCGCGGCGTTAACACGTTGGCATTCGGTGAACACCGGCACGCGCCCCGGCGTAACTGCCGGCACCGCGCTTCGTCCATGAACCCGAAGCGTTGGCCTAGCGACCCGTCCGGACCAAGCCGCGAGCTTGCGAAGCGGCTCAGCCGCCAGATCCAGAATGTGCCGAACGGGGCGATTCGGATCGTCAGTGATGCGGGCCGCGACCGCAACCACAAGCGCCAACACACCATGCATCTCCGTGCGATCGAATAAAGCCCGCCGCCAAGACGACACAACGTGAAATTGGCCGTTTATCCGAAGCAATTGAAAGAACAAAGTACCGACCGACTGGCCGTCACCTGCATCGTCCCCGCTGACAGCGAGGCCGGACAACCCCGCCCCATACAGCGATGTGGAAGCCGCCGTCTCTCCAGCGCCCGTGTCGAGATCGGCACTGGCAACGACGACGTCACCCAGCGGGCGATAATAATCCTTCAAGCTGTCAAGGCCGGCAATTTCTAGAAGCTGGCCAAACGGCAATCGATCGTGGCGCAAACCGTCCATCAGAGTCTGTTTGACGCCGCGCAAGAACTCGCCAACCGGCGAACCGGGATCTGCCGCCAGCCTAATGAACAGAACGTTGGTAAATTCGCCAGGCAGATCCATCAGTGCCAGGCGATCCCGCCGTGTATAGATCATGCGGATGACGGCCGCGTCGTTCTCCATCCCGTGCACCAGGATCAGGGCAATCGCCGCCGTAAACAGTTGAGTGATCGTGATGCCCTGCTGGCGGCAGAAACGATCCATCGTCTGCGTCAGTTCAGGCGCCAGGAGTAACGCATGGCAGGCGGCACTGCCGCTTGCCGCGTCGTCCAATCCGGCGGGATCACGGGTCAGCGGCAACCGCATCGCCAGATTATGGTCCGCCAGACGGCCGCGCCAATACGCGGCGGCCCCCTCGTCGGAACTCAGTTCCGCCACCCGAGCCAGCGCATAATGCCAGTATTGCGCTGGCGCCCCTCCGTCAGGCTCCAACCGGCTCGACGGGAGGCTTGCATCGGCCAAACGCCCGTAAAGGCCCATCAGGTCCAGGAACACGCGACTGGTGGTGAATGCGTCCGCCAAGGCGTGATGGGCCACAAATCCGAAATACCACCGTCCCTCGATACGGGCCATGCGGATCGTCAGCATCGGTAACCTATCAACCGGCACCAGCACAGCGCGAGCCTCGGCAACAACGCGCCGCAGTTCGGACAGAGATTTGACCTCAACAATGCTCAACAAGTTGGGCGGCGTTGGACTGATCAGTTGCCCCCATCCTCCGCCGTTCATGGCGATGAAGGTGGTCCGCAAGAGATCATGCCGCAGTGCAAGTTGGCGCGCCGCGTCCAAAATCAGTGCGGGGTCAGCGATCTCCCGGGGGGCGGCATGAATGTGTTGCACGTTCCAAGCGGACTGCCCCATGACTTCAGTGTGGAACAGGTTTCTCTCCTGCTCCTGCGTGGCCGGGGCGAAGAACAAGCCATGCGGCAAATGCCGAAAGGCATCGGTGGGCAATTCCGCGATCCGCGCCGCGATATCCACCGACTGATGGGCGAGGAGCCATATCGTCCGGTTGTCGATCATGGACGGCGTCTCGGGTACGGTCGCGCAGCCGATACCCCATGCCGCCAACCGAGACAGAACCGCCCGGCTCTGATCCACGCCGGATGTCGGGACGAACCCGGCGGTCAGACGTAAGGCCCGGAGCGAAGGCGGCAATGTCGCAAGACGGGCGCCAAACCATCCGGCCTCCCGGAGGTAGTCAGCGCTGACCGGCATGCGGGCAATCGGGGCGGGCGATGTGTCCAACCGGCTAATGCCACGTTCCACCAACAAAACGACGGCCGTCAACGTGTCCGCCCCGATCAGGTCAGCCATTTGCAGTTCCAACCCAAACCGGTCGTTCAGCTTCGCCAGCAGGCGCAGGCTCATGAGCGAGTCGACGCCATAGTGGCTCAGCGGCAATGCTGGATCGACATCTCCGTCCTCATAGCCAGTCACCTCGGCGAGGAATCCGGCCAAGACTGGCATAACGACGGCCGATTCCGCCGGAAGCGCGGACATCTCCGGCGCCGGTACGATTTCTAGCCAGCAACGGCGGCTCTCGAATGGCAAGGGCGGCAAGGTCAGAGGCACCTGTTCGCCCGCCGAAAATTGTTGTCCCAGATCGATCCACTCACCGGCCTGGTATCGCCGCGCGAGGGCCTCCAGCGCCCGCCAATCCCCGCCGGACCCTCCCATGAAATCCGGTTCCCACCCGTCGGCCAGGGCCAACAGCCCCTCCCGCGCCTGGGCAAGGCTGGCAACCACCAGCCCCTGCCGGCAAACATGGTGACCGCGGCGTGACCACAGGGTCGCGGCCAGACGGCGCAACGTGAATCCGGGTTCAAGCCCCGTCTTGCTCCCCAGGAGGGTCGCGAGATCACCAGCGCGCCTGCGCAACAGCGCTGCAGAGGGCGCGGACAGCAGCAGCAACACAGGACTCGACGAGGTGTTCGCATCCGGCCGCTCGAGGACCGGCGGTGCGCCCGCGACAACGATGTGAACGTTGCTGCCGGTCGCGCCGAAGCTGTTGACCGCCGCCCGCCGGGGCCGCTCGGCCTCCCAGCGCAAGGCGGTTCGTGGAACGAAGAACGTTGTGGCGTCGCCCAAGCCAGCCCGTTGGCTCGACGCCGTGACGGGCTCCGCGACATGAGGGGTTCCGGGGATCAGATCGTGCTTCATCGCCAGCAGCATCTTCAAAAGATGCGCGATCCCGGAACATTGGTAGGAGTGACCGACATGCCCCTCCACCGTACCCAGCATCGGACGACCCGGCCATGTTCGGGGCACATCAGCAAACACGTCATTCAGAGCATCCAGCTCCACCTGGTCGCCCAGTCGGGTGCCGGTGGCATTAGCCTCAACCGCACCGACACTTCCCGGATCGATGTCAAAACGGTTATGCACCTGCCGCATGAGTGCAGCCTGGCCGCGGGCACTGGGGGCCGCCATGCCGTTGGTGCGGCCAGAGTGGTTGTACCCCCAGCCCTCGATGACCCCATGCACGCGGTCCCCATCCGCCATCGCGCGAGAAAGCGGTTTCAGCACGAGCACCCCAACGCCCTCGCCAGGCAGCATGCCATCGGCATGTTGATCCAGCGCCAGGGACCGGTCACCGAAGGACACGGTGCCTCCGCCTGCCGCGGTCCGTATCAGATTGAGGGTCGAATGCACCATCACGCCACCTGCGACCGCCACGTCACAACGGCCATGCGCAAGAGCGTCACAGGCCTGGGCCACGGCAAGCATCGATGACGCGCAGCCGACATCAACCGCCAGACAAGGACCGGCCAAGTCCAGCGTATAGGCCAGGCGCCCGGGGATGGATGATTGCGTAACATGCGGGGATAGCCCGGTTACGTCACGAATGTGCAAAGTATAGTCGCCGCCGCCGCCACAGAATACACCCCAGTTCGCCCCTGACAGCGACGCTGGGTCAGCCCCGGCGTCCTCGATCGCCCGCCACCCCTCCATAAGGAACAACCGTTCGGCCGGATCCATCATCTCAGCCTCTTTCGGCGGGATGCGAAAGAACAGCGGGTCGAACCGGTCGATCTCCGTCAGGAAACCGCCATGGGTGACCGGGCAATCGTCTACCGCCCAACCGCGGTCACGCGGCAGTGGGCCGATGGCCGTCGTCTCGCCGCGGAGCAGGGCAACGAAGTCCTCCAGGGTGTCAGCGCCCGGGAACCGGCCCGACATGCCGATTACGGCGATGCGATCTGGCGTCACCGCCTGAACGGACACGGCTGCCCGCGTGGGCGGGGCCAGGATCGAAGCGACGGTCTCAATCGCGCCGCTCAGGAGGTCGAAATGGTCGGCCCCTTCCACGATCCTGGTGGTCAGGCCCGGCAGCCGCGATGTCCAGCCGGTCAGGTAAGGAGCCAAACTGCCGTGATCCCGCTGTACCGTAACGAGATAGTCGGGATTATAAACGTGCTCCGACGTCGCCGACGCGTCCCGCCCGCGCAGCAGATAAGCCGCGGCCTCCAGGGGGCGGGCCAGATCCGTGGCACGATAGCGCGCTAGCGCCTTCAGGTTGGCCATATGGGTCGCGGCCATCGATGTCAGACGGCCGCTCAGTTCCGTTTGGTCCCGGTTCACGCCACGGGCCGATATTATGTCCACCAGCGCGGGTAGGGTAACCGGTCCATCGACGTCCTCGGCCCTTATCTCATGCTCGGACCAGCGCACCTGACCGTCAGCCTTGCGCCTGCGGAAATCCGGGTCCAGGTGCAACATGCTGATCAGCAGGAAATTCGCGTTCATCAACAGGTTTTCCGAATCGCCGCAGGCCCAGGGGGCAGCCGCCTCGGTGGTGTCGATCAGCGGGGCTTCCATCAAGATAAGCGTGGCGACCTGACCGTAATCGTTCTGCAAACGCCTCGCGGTCTCGTAAGCGACGGTGCCGCCCATCGACACGCCCAGAAGGTGCCATGGCCCATCGGGATCGATGGCGGCAATCAGAGCCGCGTAATGACCGGCCATCGCCTCGACTGTGTCGAGTGGCACGGCATCGGACAGGAACCCGCGTGAGCGCAGGCCGACAACCCGGTATCGTCCAGCCGCGCTGTCCGCAAGCTTTCCATAGATCCCGACGTCGCCGGACATCGGGTGAATGCAGAACAACAATGGGCCGTCGCCTTCCAGCCCAAGTGGAACGATTTCCTTGTGCCGCTCCCGCGCCTGCGCAAGCCGGGCACGGACATCACCCGGCGGCGGCGTTGGGTCGGGCGTGGTTATCGCCCACGCGGATCGATCGCCGGTCGCGTTGCCGATATGAGCAGCAAGGGAGGCAAGCGTAGGATAGTCGAAGATCAATGTTTCCCGAAGGTCGCGTCCAAGACGTTCGGACAAAGCCTGAATGAAACGAACGCCATAGATCGAATCCAGACCAAGCTCCAGGAACGTCGCTTCGGCATCCAATGGCACATCGGCCGGGAGCATCAGGACGTCGCGGATCATTGCCACCATGTCGGCGAAAGAAACTCCGCCACCAGCCGGCAACGTGACAACAGGCGCCCTGGCTTGGACCTCGGGGGCCGAGGCGAGCATGCGGCTCAGGCGCTCCTCATGGCCATAAAGCACCATCACCTGGGGTAAACGCAGGCTTATGGCTGCTTCCAGGGCAGCGATCCCCGCCTGGCTTTCCATGGCAACGATGCCTGTCCGCTGAGCCAGCGTGGCAACCCGGTTGGCACTGGCGCCCATGCCACCATCACGCCACAAGGGCCAGTCGATGGAAATACACAGCCCCCATCCGTCGTCATCCGTGACATGGTGTGCCCGGACGTTTGCAAAGGCATCCATGAAGCCGTTGGCGGCGGCGTAATCGGACTGTCCGGCATTGCCCAAAACACCGGAGGTCGAAGAAAACAGCACCAGAAAATCGAGGCGGAGATTCCGGGTAGCCTGATCCAGGGCTAACGTTCCGGAAACCTTCGGCGCCAGGACGGCAAGAATATCCTGATCGTCCTTGCCGGTGAGCGCCGCATCGCGCGCCACCCCGGCGCAATGCAGTATCCCATGAAGCGCGCCGTGACTGGCCTGGATTTCCGCCACCAACGTGGCTACCTCGCCGGGAACGCTAACGTCCGCCAATCGGTATGTGATCCTTTGATCATCCGTCGCCGATGCAGCGGCGGATCGTCCGCACAGCACGATTTTGGCATTAGGCTGCCTAGCCAGGATCGCGCTGGCGATTGTCCGCCCGATCCCGCCGGCGCCGCCGGTGATCAAATAGACCCCGTCGGGCCGCCACGGACTCTGCGCACCGATAACCTCTGAATTGGGACGAACCCATTCGACGACATGGCGCCGGTCCTCAGAGTAGCGAACGCGCAGATCATTAGGGCAGAACCGATTTTCCTCCAATATCCCGCGAATGCGGCCGGCATCCTGCGTTGTGTCCAGTTCGATCATCTGGCACGAAACGGCTGGCTGCTCCTGTGACAGGGTGCGCAGCAGGCCGTGAATGCCCGTCGCCAGCATGTTCATCCCGTCACTGGGTACCAATACTTGCAGCAACACACGCCGGCCCCGCCAGTTCGCCACGAGTGGCCGGAGTTCACAGAACGCTCGCAGGATCATGGCATCGTAGGAAGCGGCCAACGCATCGGCGCTGTCTCCCGCAACCGCGCCAAGAACCGTGGCCTCCGGTAGAGGGGAAGCCGCCCCACACCACCAGACCACAGCATCGCACGGCGCTTCGCTGTCAGCAGCGCCACTGGCCGGGGCGGGCCGCCACACAGGTTCCAGAAGAAGCGTGGTGGGAAACGGGGCAGCGGGCACTGCGCAGTCCGCAGTCGCGGGTTTATCTTCACTCCAGTAACGATCAGCCGTGAAGACATAGCCCGGCAGGCGCACGCGCCGGCACGAATTTTCATGGAGCAGGGCTGATGGCGGCACGTACCCCTGGCAAAACAGCTCGCCGATTGCATTCAGCAGATCGCGGCAACCGGCCGGATCTGCTTCGCGCGACTGGCGAGCCATGTCATCCAGCGATCGAGCCAACGCAGGCTGAGAACGGAAATTCCGTGGCACGGCACCGCGGAGCGCGGCCGTGGAAGTCACGCCATTCGCCAAAAGGCTCAGTTGCCGCACCGCATCGGCCAGATCACTGACCACCACGGCAGCCCGGTGCCGAAAATGGGCACGGCCATCCAGCAGCGTATAGGCGATTGCCGGCAGATCCGCAGGCGTCCAGGACGGGAGGATGAGAGATTTGGCCAGCGCCCGGGCGTATTCTTGCAATGACCATGCGCTTTTCGCCGACAGCACGAAAAGGTGGCGTGGCGTGGTCACAGCGTCGTGTAGTACTGGCCTTGTGTAACCGCGTAAAAGCAGATGAGCGTTCGTGCCGCTCATGCCAAAAGCGCTGACCGCACCAATCGGTTCGCGGCCTTCCTGCAAAGGCATAGGCCGCGTTTGCTTGTTCACCCGGAAGGGACTTTCCCGCCAGGCGATATAGTTGTTCTCGGCCCCACAATTCAGGCTGGCCGGTAAGATACGGTATCGCATTGACTGCACCAACGCGATCAAGCTGACCAAACCAGATGCGGCGAAACAATGTCCGAAGTTGGGCTTGGTGGAGATCAGAGCGCACCGGCCTGGTGCAATGTCATCGCCCTTGAACGCATCCGCCAGCGCATTGACCTCAACCGGATCGCCGAGCCTGGTGCCCGTACCGTGGGCGACGATCAAATCCACCTGGCCAGGCCTCACGCCCGCGCCAGCCATCACTTCACGGATCAAATCCGTCTGCGCCGCCCGGCTGGGAGCTGTGATGCCGCCGGTCTTGCCGTCGAAGTTGATGCCATTGCCGATAATCGTCGCCATGATCGGATCGCCATCCGCCTCGGCGGCCGACTGGCGCCGCAACACGATGACCGCAACCGCCTCACCCGGAACGATACCGTCGGCGTCCTGGCCAAACGCGGCGCAGCGCCCGGTGGGGGACAGCATGCCCGCGTGGCTCATGCCAATGAACGGTTCCGGCGTCAGCATCAGGTTGACCCCAGCGGCCAGCGCGATATCGCACTCTCCGTTCCGAAGGCTCACGCAAGCCTGGTGGACCGCGACGAGCGCCGAGGAACAGGCTGTATTGATGGCCAGAACCGGGCCCCGAAAATCCAGGAAATAGGCGAGCCGAGCGGCGAGGACGCCCACGTGGTTGGAGGTGATATCGCCTTCGCGGGCAACGCGCTGGTAATCCCCTTCCTCCACGCCAACGAAAATGCCGACGCGCTTGCCTTGCAGGCCGCCTCCATGACCGGCGTCCTCCAGAGCACGCCACGCCTCTTGCAGCAGCAGGCGCTGACGCGGATCGAGTAAAGCGGCCTCGCGGGGGGATATTTCGAAAAACAAAGGATCGAATTCTGCCGCGCCAGGCAGCGTGCCGCACCATTTCCCGACCGTCTTGCTCGGATCGCTGGCCGTATCACCGAAATGCGCCCGCCAGTCGAAGCGCTCAGCTGAAATCTCCGCAACCGCGCTTTCGCCCCGCACCAGAATGTCCCACATCGCGCCCACGTCGCGGGCTGCGGGAAAACGGCCGCTCATTCCGATCACTGCGATTGGTTCGGCGGCAACATCGTTGTTTCGCGGCAGCCGCACCGCGGCAAGGCGCGAGACCAGTGTCTGGCCTGGCTTAGGAGGCTGATCCGATGCAAAAGCAGGAAGTGATGACCGATAAAACGCCGACATCACGGCACCATGCTCGTTCATGAAATAATCACTTATTCGGATCGTCGTCGGCCAGGCAAAGAAAAGGTCCGGCGTGATATCCAGCCCGAAGTGAGCTGAGAGCCGTTCCGCAAATGCCGATATCAAAATAGAATCGAAACCGATTTCATAAAAATTCGCCTCGGGTTCCAGTTCCGGTTCTGGAATTTTTAGTAACTGGCTGATTTCTCGCCGCACATCATCGCGGATGCGGTCGGCAAGTTCCTGCTGCGACAACGCCGGTTCGATGGAGATCTCCGCAGGTTGCGGCACGGGCTGGCTGACGCGCCCCACCAGGCCACGAATCCTGGCAAGGACACGCCCATCGACCGCAAGAAGATCGACGTCCACGCTGCCACGGGCGGCCGGATAGACTTTGAGACTCGATGCGGCAAGCGAACACGGCGCAGCGAACCAGACGCTCGCCGCACGCTCGGCCCGCGGAACGAACCCAATTTCGCGAAGTGCGGATAACGCCCGATTGGGAAAATCGGGCGGCAATGCAAACAAATCCGGCAGGGCCGGAACATCAAGCGTTTGGTAGTCCGGGCCCGGATCGCGACCGTTGCAAGACCGGTCATCGCCAATTGTCGCGACGCCTTGGGCATGCACGACCAGCCCGCCATCCGGCGTGGCTTGCGTTTGAATTTCCCACAGCAATCGTCCAGCGCTTTCCGCGGCGAGAACAACATGGATATCCCCGCGACCGGCGGCCGGCCGAAACGCCTCGCCCCAGGCTATATCGGTCAGCGTTACGACGTGATCGCGAACGCCCGAGGCTTCGATCACCGCGCGCCATGCCATCTCCAGGATCGCGCCACAGGGAACCGCCGAATGGTCCAACCAGGTCTCGGTTCCAGTCAGGGTCGTGCTGAAGCGTAAGCCCGACAAGCCTGACTGGTTCCGGTGAAGCAAAGGATGAATTACAGAGGCACCGACCGCGGAGGACGCTGACGCGGCAGCTCGCAAACCAAACAATACACCTTGGCTCTGACGAAGAAACGGATAGCCCGGTATGCGCACGCGTACCGGCACCCAATCCCCGAACAAGGCTGACGCGCGCACCGCGTAGCCCTGGCAAAACAGGTCGGCGACGGCATAGAGCGCCTCCCTGCAACTATCCGGGGAGGCAGTGGTCAGAACCGATGCCGCCAGTATGTCGGTCGCGTGCTGCAATCCAGACCGTGGCGCGAAAGTCGGCGGCACCAGTCCGACGAAGAGATCGGGCCGCGGCCCCTGTCCCAACCGTTCCAATGCCATGACGGCATCCTGGTGGTTTTGCACGACCACTGCGGCCCTGTGTCGGAAATGGTGGCGGCCTTCCAGCAGCGTATAGGCGATTGCCGGCAGATCCTCCTCGCTCAGCGGCGCCGCCGCCAAACC
>CAINEA010000200.1 GCA_903847525.1 uncultured Acetobacteraceae bacterium
CGAGGGTGCGGCGGGACGGGCCGAGTGGGTGGAACATTGCGCCGTGGAGATCATGTCGGAGGTGCTGTCGGAAGGACCGCTGGGCGGCGAGGAGGCGGCGGTTGCGGAGGCGGCACCGGCTGATGATGCGGCATGGACCGATCCGGACGAGGCTGAAAATCGGGCCGCCGCCCCGGATTCTGAGATTTTGACTGAAAATAAGCGCGCTGAGACGGAGACGATACCCGGACACGCGGTTTCGGAGGCTGGCGGGCCGGCATCCCACGCGGCGGCGGCCAGCCCGCGAGACTGCCGCCAGCCACCGCCATGGCATGGCCGCCCCTGAAGCCTGTGGCCGCGTTTGCCGTGAGGTGGGGGCGCGTTGCGTTGGCGGATTGCGCTTCGCTTATCCGCCTTACGGTTCGTTCTGACTACGCTCTGGGTTTGGCGAGGCCGAGGTTTTCGCGCAGCGTTACGCCGGCATAGTCCTTGTGGTACAGGCCGCGGCGTTGCAGTTCCGGCACCACCAGCCGCACGAAATCCTCGTAGGCGCCGGGGACGTGGGAGGCGGCGATGACGAAGCCGTCGCAGGCGCGCTCGGTGAACCATTGCTCGAGGCCGTCGGCGACGTCCTTCGGGCTGCCGATCATCCTGGTGTGGTCGTGGAAGGTGCCGCGGCCGCTGATCTCGATGAAGTCGCGCGTGGTGGGGTTGGCCTTGCCGCTGACGGACATGACCCGGTCGCGCATGGTCTGCACGCCGGAGATGCTGGCGATCTCCTCGTCGGAGAAGGGATCGTCGATGCCTTTGGTGGAGAAGTCGAAATTCAGCACTTCCGATAGCAGGGACAGCTTGTCGATGTCCTTGGGCAGCGTGTCGATCAGGGCGACGCGGTCTTCGGCCTCGGCGCGGGTTTCGGCCACGACGGGATAGACGGCGGCGGTGATCTTGACGTCCTCCGGATTGCGGCCGGCGGCGGCCACGGCGTCTTTCAGGATCTTGTAGTCGCGCTTGCCGTTTTCAATGCCGTGATAGACGACGAAGACGAGTTCGGCCCAGCGGGCGGCGAACTGACGGCCGCGGCCGGACTGGCCGGCCTGGATCAGCACCGGGTGGCCCTGGGGGGAGCGGGGCACGGTGAAGGGACCGCGGGAGTTGAAGAACTTGCCGCGATGGTCGAGCCGGTGGACCTTCGTGGGGTCGGCGAACAGGCCGGTTTCCTTGTTCAGCACGATCGCGCCGTCTTCCCAGCTGTCCCAATGGCCGGTGACGACTTCGAGGAACTCGTCGGCGCGGTCGTAGCGCAGATCGTGTTCCAGGTGGACCTCGCGGCCCATGTTCATGGCCTCGCTGTCGTTCATGGAGGTGACGATGTTCCAGGCGGCGCGGCCGTTGGTCATCAGGTCGAGCGTCTGGAATTTGCGGGCGATGTCGAAGGGTTCGAAATAGGTGGTGGAGGCGGTGGAGCCGAGGCCGAGGCGCTCGGTCGCCATGCCCATGACGGTGAGGATGGTCAGCGGGTCCATCTTCACGCAGCGGATGCCGTTGGCGACGGTGTGTTCGTGGTTGCCGCCGAAACGGTCGGGCATGGCCAGGCGGTCGTCGAAGAAGCCGATATGGAACTTGCCGGCTTCGAGGATACGGCCGATGCGGCGGTAGTACTCGGCGGAGGTGAAATCGGGCATGGCATCCGGGTGACGCCAGGAGCCGACGAAATTCGTGCAGTTCTGCGCCTGCAGGAAGGCCACCATTGTCATTTGTCGCATGTGTTCTTCCTTGTTGCCGATGCGGGGCCGATGCGGGGTCAGATGACCCCGGCCGCTTTCAGTTCGCTGAGTTCATCGGCGGACAGGCCGAGCCAGGCGCCGTAGATCTCGTTGTTGTGCTCGCCGATGTTCGGGCTGGGCGTGGATGCCACCTTATCCGTGCCGTGCAGGCGCAGCGGCGAATTCGGCAGCACGACGCGGCCAAGTTCGGGATGATCCACCCATTCCAGCATGCCGCGGCCGTGCATGTGCGGGTCGGACATCACCTCCGCCACGTTGCGCACGGGGGCGCAGGGGATCTTGTACTTCGCGGTGATGGCGAACACGTCCATCTTGCCGAGGCCGGTTGTCCATGCGGTGACGATCTCGTCGGTCAGGTCCATGTTGGCGGAGCGGTCCTTCATGGTGGCGAAGCGGGGATCAGTTTTCAGATCCTCCCGCCCCATGGCGGTGCAGAGGTTCTGCCAGTGTGCCTCGGTCACGACGTTGATGGCGACGTGGCCGTCATTGGTTGCGTAGACGTTGTAGGGCGCGCTGCTGAGCGCGGCCTGGCGGTTGCCGGTGCGCGGCGGGATGTCGCCGGTGGTGAGGTAGTGCTGCATGGAAGAGGCCATCGAGCAGTACACGGTCTCCTGCATCGCCACTTCCACCAGGCGGCCTTTGCCGGTGCGGCTGCGTTCGAACAGGGCGGTCATGATGCCGCCGTAGAGGTGGATGCCGCCCATGAAATCGACCAGTGTGGGGCCGGCCTTCATCGGCGAGCCGCCGGGTTCGCCGGTGACGCTCATGATGCCGGAGACGGCCTGGATGGTCAGGTCCATCGCGAGATTGTCGCGGTCCGGGCCGGAGATGCCGTAGCCGGTGCCGGTGGCGTAGATCAAAGCGGGGTTCTGCTGATGCAGCACGCTCCAGCCGACGCCGAGCTTGTCCATCACGCCGGGGGCGAAGTTCTCCAGCAGCACATCGGCGCGCTGGACCATGCGGAACAGAAGGTCGCGGCCGCGCGGGTCCTTCAGGTTCATCGTGACGGCGCGCTTGTTGGCGTTCAGCATCGCCACCGGCAGGGTGGTGTTCTTGCCGCCGGACAGCGCGCGGCGGCGCAGCGGCTCGCCGGTCAGCGGCTCGATCTTGATGACGTTGGCGCCGGCCTTGGCCATCAGCATCGAGCAGTACGGTCCTTGGTAGATCTGGCCGAAATCGAGCACGGTGATCCCGGCCAGCGGCAGATTTTCCGAAATTTGCGTGTCGGCTGGCATCGATCGTTTGCTCCCGCGGCGGCTTCTTGGAGGGCAGTATGGCGCGGAAAGGCAGATTGTCTCCAGCCGCCCCCTGTGGCCAAGCTGCGGACACGAAGCGGGGAGGATAGGGCATGGCGTTGTGGGTGAGATATGAGCGGGATGGGGTGGCCGGGTTCGGCACGCTGGAGGGGGAGAGCATCCAGCCGCATGCGGGTGCGTTGTTCGTTGCCCCCTTCCCTTCCGGCGCCGCGTTGGCTCTGGGGCAGGTCCGCCTGCTGGCTCCGGTGCAGCCGGTCCGGTTCATCGGCCTATGGAACAATTTTCATGAACTCGCGGCCAAGCTCGGTTCCGCGATCCCTACCGAGCCGCTGTACTTCCTGAAATCCCCCGGCAGCATCCAGCATCCCGAAGGGACGATCGTTCCGCCTATGGGCTATACCGGCAAGACGCTGTACGAGGGGGAACTTGGCATCGTCATCGGCAAGCCTTGCACGAATGTATCGGAGGCAGAGGCGGAGCAGGCGATCTTTGGCTATACCTGCGTGAATGACGTGACGGCGCTGGATATCCTGAACGCCGATCCGTCGTTTCCGCAATGGGCGCGGGCGAAGAGCTGCGACACCTATGGGCCGGTCGGCCCGGCGATCGCCACCGGGCTCGACTGGTCGGCGCTGCGGGTGCGGGTGAGGCTGAACGGGCGCGAGCGGCAGAGTTATCCGGCCGGCGACATGATCCTGCCTCCCGCGCGGATCGTCAGCCTGATCTCGCGCGAGATGGCGCTGGAGCCGGGCGACCTGATCGCCTGCGGCACATCGGTCGGTGCGCTGCCGATGCGTCCGGGCATGGTGGTGGAAGTGGAGATCGAGGGGATCGGCACGCTGCGCAACAGTGTGCAGGCGCGCGACGGGGTCCCGGCGGCGGATTAACCTCCTGTTATGTTTGGAGCGCGGGTTGCCAGCGTGCTACACCGGCGCAAACAAATCGACGACCCCGCCAACGCTTGTGGTGGGGCCTGCAGGGGGCGACACCAGGATGCGGCTTTTCGGAAAGCTAATCGCGATCGCTTGCGCCGCAATGGGCGGCCTGTCGGTCACGTTGCCATCGCGTGCGGAGGAACCGAAGCAAGGCGGCATTCTTCGCATCTATCACCGCGATACCCCGCCCAGCGCGTCGATCCTGGAAGAGGCGACGATCTCCACCATCGTGCCGTTCATGGGTGTCTTCAATAATCTGGTGATTTACAACCAGGGTGTGGAGCAGAACTCGCTGCAATCCATCGTGCCGGAACTGGCCACCAGTTGGGCCTGGAATGCGGACAACACGATGCTGACTCTGAAGCTGCAGCCGGGGGTGAAATGGCACGACGACAAGCCGTTCAGCGCCAAGGACGTTGTTTGCACCTGGGACATGCTGCGCGGAAAATCCGCCAACCCGCTGCGCAAGAACCCGCGCGAGCCATGGTACCAGAACGTGTCGGACGTGACCGCCATCGCCGATGACGAGGTGGTATTCAAGCTCAGCCGGCCGCAGCCCTCATTGCTGGCGATGCTCGCGGCCGGGTATTCGGCGATCTATCCCTGCCACGTCTCGGCCCGCGACATGCGGCTGCATCCGATAGGCACCGGTCCATTCAAATTCGTCGAATTCAAGAGCGGTGAGTCGATGAAGCTGACGCGTAATCCGGATTATTGGCGCAAGGGCAAACCCTATCTGGACGGGATCGAGTACACGATCATCCCGAACCGCTCGACAGCCATTCTGGCGTTCATCGCCGGCAAGTTCGACATGACGTTCCCGACCGAAGTGACGGTGCCGTTGCTGAAGGATATCGCCAGCCAGGCGCCGCAGGCGATCTGCAAGACAGTGCCGATCGGGGTTTCCACCAATTTGATCGTCAACCGCGAGGTGCCGCCGTTCAACAACGCCGATATCCGCCGGGCGATGGCGCTGACGATCGACCGCAAGCAGTTCATCGACATCCTGTCCGAAGGCAAATCGGATGCGGGAGCGGCCATGCTGCCGCCACCGGAGGGTGTGTGGGGCATGCCGGCCGAGATGCTGCGCACCCTGCCCGGCTACGATCCGGACGTGGAAAAGAGCCGCGCCGAGGCTCGCAAGCTGATGGAGAAGAACGGCTACGGCAACAGCAACCGGCTGAAGGTGAAGGTGTCCACCCGCAACATCGCCCAATACCGCGATGCCGGGGTGATTCTGATCGATCACCTCAAGCATATCTACATCGATGGCGAGCTCGATCCGGTGGAGAGTGCCAACTGGGACGGCAAGGTGGCGCGCAAGGATTATTCCGTCGGCATGAACCTGACCGGCACCGCGGTCGACGATCCGGACGTCGCATTCTACGAGAATTACGGCTGCGGTTCACAGCGCAACTACACTCAATACTGCAACCGCGACCTGCAGGCGCAGTTCGACAAGCAGTCCGTGGAAACCAATTTCGATGCCCGCAAGAAGATGGTTTGGGACATCGACAGCAAGCTGCAGGAGGATATCGCGCGTCCGATCATCTTCCACGGCCGCTCCGCCACGTGCTGGCAGCCTTATGTGAAGGACTTCACCTTGATGGTGAACTCCTCCTACAACGGCTATCGCTTCGAGAACGTCTGGCTGAACAAATAGCCGGAAGCGTGGGGAGAGTAGAATTTGGGTGCCTATCTGGTCAGACGACTGGGCTTGATGCTGCTGACCCTGTTCGGCATATCCGTGATCATCTTTGCGCTGCTGCGGCTGGTACCGGGCAACATCGTCGATATCCTGTTCGACAGCGCGGGGATGGTGGACCCCAAGGAAAAGCTGAAGATCATGCAGGATCTCGGCCTCGATAAATCCATCCCCCAACAATATCTCTCCTGGATCGGCGGATTGCTGCGTGGCGATCTTGGCTATTCCTATGTATCGGAGAAGCCGACTTTGTCGGAGATTTTGCCGCGCCTGCCGATCACGGCGAAACTGGCCGGCATGGCGATCGGCTTCGCGGTGCTGATTGGCGTGCCGCTGGGGGTTATCAGCGCGGTGCGGCAGAATACGTGGCTGGATTACGCGCTGCGCGTGCTGAGCCTGAGCGGGCTGTCGATGCCGTCTTTCTGGCTAGGCCTGCTGATCCTGATGGCGTTCGTCGCCACGTTCGGCACGCTGCCGATCTATACCGATCCGCCGAAGACGCTGATCGACGAGCTGCTGCTTCTCGCGGTGCCGGCGGCCGCGGTGGGCTTTCGCAGTTCGGCGCTGATCATGCGGCTGACGCGATCTTCTATGCTCGAAGTGCTGCGCCAGGACTTCATCCGCACGGCGCGGGCCAAGGGCGCCTCGCCCGCGGCGGTGAATTTCAAGCACGCGCTGCGCAACGCCATGCTGCCGGTGGTTACGGTGATCGGTATCGAGACCGCGTTCCTGATCGGCGGGCTGATCGTGACGGAAACGGTGTTCAACATCCCCGGCGTCGCCCGCTTCCTGGTGGAGGCGATCCGCTGGCGCGACTATCCGATCGTGCAGAACCTGGTGATGTTCATCGCCGTGGTGGTGGTTACCGTGAACTTTCTGGTCGACATGCTGTATGCCGTGCTCGATCCGCGCATCAAGTATTCGGATTAAGGGACGCACCGCATGGCAGGCGAGAGCTACACCGCGGAGCTGAACAAGGCTGGCGCCAATATCTCGGGGTTCTTCGGCGAGGCTGGATTCCTGGCGCGGCAATATCCACTCGGTGCGATCGGCGCGGTGATCCTGACGCTGTTCGTGTTCGCGGCGATCTTTGCCGATTTCATCACAAGGTTCGATCCGCTATCGACCAATGCCGCCATGTCGCTGGCGAAGCCCGGCGGCGAGCACATCCTCGGTGCCGACTTCATGGGCCGCGATGTGTATAGCCGGCTGGTGTATGGGGCGCGGATATCGCTTGCCGTCAGCCTGACCGCGACGGCGATCGGCAGCGTGCTGGGCGTGGCGATCGGGCTCACGGCGGGCTATCTCGGCGGCTGGGTGGATCTGCTGACGCAGCGGGTGACGGACATTATGCAGGCGCTGCCGTTGCTGGTGCTGGCGCTGGTGATGTCGGCCTCGCTGGGCCCGTCGTTGCAGACCACGATCATCGCCATTTCCATTCCGCTGGTGCCCTATTCGGCCCGGGTGATCCGGTCCAACACGCTGGCGCTGCGCGAGATGGCGATGGTTGAGGCGGCGAAGGCGGTGGGCATGAGCGAGTGGCGCATCGCCATTCGCCATGTGCTGCCCAATACCATCGCCCCGCTGATCGTGCTGGCGACGGCGCAGTTGGGTTCCACCATCCTGACCGAGGCTTCCTTGTCGTTCCTTGGGCTGGGCGTGCCGGAGCCGTATCCGTCCTGGGGGCGGATGCTGTCGGAGTCTGCCGCCGAATATATCCGCACCGCGCCATGGCTGGTGATCTTTCCCGGCGTGGTGATCAGCCTGGTGGTGTTCGGCACCAACCTGCTGGGGGATGCGTTGCGCGATATTCTCGATCCAAGGCAGCGCGGCTGATGGATGCTGCAAACATTCCGGTGCTGGAGGTTTCCGGCCTGAAGACGCTTTTCTTCACCCGGCAGGGCGTGGTGACGGCTGTCGACGATGTGTCTTTCTCGGTCGGGCGCGGCGAGACTGTTGCCGTGGTTGGGGAGTCCGGTTGTGGCAAGAGTATGACGGCGCTTTCCATCATGCGGCTGATCCCCAACCCGCCCGGCCGGATCGTTGCGGGCGAGGTCCGGCTGGATGGGCGCGAGTTGCTGGCGCTCAGCGAGAAGGAGATGCGCGATGTGCGCGGCAACGACATCTCCATGATCTTCCAGGAGCCGATGACGTCGCTCAATCCGGTCATGACGATCGGCAACCAGATTGCCGAGGCGGTGCGGTTGCATCAGGACCTGTCGGGCAAGGCGGCGATGGACAAGGCGGTGGAGATGCTGCGCCTGGTGCGCATCCCCGAGCCGGCGCAGCGGGTGCGGGAGTATCCGCATCAATTGTCCGGCGGCATGCGGCAGCGGGCGATGATCGCGATGGCGCTGGCGTGCAATCCAAAACTGCTGATCGCCGACGAACCCACCACCGCGCTGGACGTGACGATCCAGGCCCAGATCCTTGATTTGATGGTCGGGCTGCAGAAGGAACTCGGCACCGCGATGCTGCTGATCACGCATGATCTGGGCGTGGTCGCGGAAACAGCGCAGCGAGTGATCGTGATGTATGCCGGGCGCAAGGTGGAGGAAGCGGACGTGGATACGTTGTTCGCGCAGCCGCTGCATCCCTACACGCACGGGCTGATGGCCTCGGTTCCGCATCTGGCGGTGATGACCGGCGATGTTTCGTCCGCAGTCGAGCGGCTGCAGGAGATACCCGGATCGGTGCCGCCACTGACCAATCTGCCGCCGGGCTGCGTGTTCGCACCGCGCTGCGCCCATGCCGATGCACAGTGCCGGGCGGAATATCCACCCTACGTGCAGCGCCAGCCTGGCCACTGGGCGGCCTGCTGGCACGCCGACCGCCTGGCGGGAGTGGCGGCATGACCCCGATTATCGAGGTTACCGATCTCAAGAAGCACTACCCGGTGCGCAAGGGATTGCTGCGCCGGCAGGTGGGCACCGTTTTCGCTGTCGACGGGGTTAGTTTCAGCATCAACGAAGGCGAGACGCTGGGGCTGGTGGGAGAGAGCGGCTGCGGCAAATCCACCGTGGCCCGCACGGTGCTGCGGCTGATCGAGCCGAGCGGCGGATCGATCATGCTGGATGGGCGCGACATCAACGCGCTGAGCCGATCGGAGATGCGCCCGGTACGGCGCGAGATGCAGATCATCTTCCAGGATCCGTTCTCCTCGTTGAACCCGCGCATGCGCGCGGGCGCCATCGTGGGCGAGGTGCTGGAGGTGCACGGGCTGACCCGCGGGCAGGAAACCAAGGCGCGGGTTGCTGAGTTGTTCCAGCAGGTCGGGCTGCGGCCGGCGCAGATGGCGAATTTCCCGCACCAGTTTTCCGGCGGGCAGCGCCAGCGCATCTGCATCGCGCGGGCCCTGGCCTTGAACCCGAAGTTGATCGTGTGCGACGAGCCGGTATCGGCGCTGGACGTGTCGATCCAGGCACAGGTGATCAACCTGATGATGGATTTGCAGCGGGACAAGAAGCTGTCCTATTTGTTCATCACGCATGACCTGGCGGTAGTGGAGCATATCAGCCACCGGGTGGCGGTGATGTATCTCGGCCGGATCGTCGAATACGCCGACAAGCGCACGCTGTTCACCAACCCGCTGCATCCCTACACCGAAGCACTGCTGTCGGCGGTGCCGGTGCCGAACCCGCGGCTGAAGCGCACCAAGCGCATCCTGCAAGGGGATGTGCCGAGCCCGATGCGGCCGCCCTCGGGGTGCCCGTTCCATACGCGCTGCCCGTATGTGATGGAGCGCTGCAAGGTGGATGTGCCCCGGCTGCAGAAGATCGCGCCGGGGCATCTAGTGTCGTGCCACAAGCACGAGGCGTAGGAAGCCGGCCATAGAACAGCCTGCAGCGCCACCTTGTGCGGCGACCTTCGGTATCGCAAGCTGATCGGGACATTCAAGACGACAGGTTCGGCGACTGCCCATGGGCAGACGTGAACGACGCCGGAATATGAGGAATTCAGCCGTGAGCACATCCGGAAAATGCCGGTTGATCGTGACCGCCGAGGTGGACGCGGCCGTGGAGGCGGAGTGGAGCCGCTGGTACGATGAGGTACATCTGCCCGACGCGCTCGCGTGTCCGGGGGTATTGAGCGGGACCCGCTATGTCTCGACCGGCCCGATCGGGGAGAACGATCGCGGCAGCCGGACGAAATCGTCCGCGCGGCTATATACCACCATCTATGAGCTGGCGGGTCCCGAGGCGGTGGAGACCGAGGCATTCATGGCCATGCGAGGCTGGGGCAAATTCACGCCACATGTGCGATCGCAAACCCGGGTTGTCGTCGCGCTCTGAAGACGGACAGCGGCGCAAGACATATCGTCCTTCATCGGATCGGCAGAGGAAAAAAACAAGATGGGCCCGAAACTGGTTGACTATTTGCTGTATGAACCCGACGACAGCGGCATCCTCTGGATCCGGTTTAACCGACCGGAGCGACTGAACGCTCTGGTTGGAACGGCCGAGGAAAACGGCACGGTTGCCAAGGTCGGCGAGTACATGCGCGCCGGGGATGACGATCCCAACATTCGCGTCATCGTGCTGACCGGCGTGGGGCGCGGCTTCTGTTCCGGCGCCAACCTGGGATCGAGCGCGGCGGCGGACATGGCTGGGCCGAATTTTCCGGGCAATCGCGGGCCGCATGAGGGCGGGGATGCGTCGCGGCAGCATTTCTTCCACGGCTTTACCGATTTGCACCGCGACATTTCGCTGATCCGCAAGCCCACGATCGCCATGATCAACGGGCCGGCAGTTGGATCAGGCATGGACATGGCGCTGCACTGCGACATTCGCATCGGCTGCGAAAAGACCCGCTTCATCGGTTACCACAATGCGGGGCAGATCATCGAAAACGGTGGGTCCTATTATCTGCCGAAGATGGTCGGCCTCGGCCGGGCGCTAGAGTTTGTCTATACCGGCGAACTGACGGCGGAGAGGGCCTATGAGTGGGGCATGCTCAATCATCTGGTTCCCTCGGAAAAGCTGGAAGAGACCACCCGGGCACTGTGCGCGAAGATGATGACCATCCCGCCGCTGGTGCAATGGGTGAGCAAGCGGATCATGCGCTCCGCGGTGGACAGCACGCTGGAAACCACGATGGTTCTTACTTCCAACGCCAGCGGCATCCTGCAAAACTCCGAAGACGCCAAGGAGGCAAGAAAAGCCTTCATCGAGAAACGCAAAGGCAAATTCCAAGGCCTCTGATCCACCGCCCCCGGCTTCGGCCATCCTTCTCATCGCTTCAGGAGATTTCCTATGGCACGCCTGGATTTCGGCGCCTTCCTCGCCCCGCATCACCCGATCGGCGAGCACCCGATGCTGCAGTTCCGCCGCGACCTCGATCTCGTCGAGCAACTGGACAAACTTGGTTACGACGAGTTCTGGTGCGGCGAGCACCATTCCAGCGGCTGGGAAATGATCGCCTCGCCGGAGATGTTCCTGGCCGCCGCCGGGGAACGTTCCAAGCGGATCAAGCTGGCCACCGGCGTCGTGTCCCTGCCCTACCACCACCCGTTCAACGTGGCGCAACGCATGGTGCAGCTGGACTACATGACCGGCGGGCGGGCGATCTTCGGGTCCGGGCCGGGCGCCCTGGCGTCGGACGCGCATACGCTCGGGGTGGACCCGATGGTGCTGCGCGACCGGCAGGACGAGGCGATCGGCATCATCCGCCGGCTGTTCAAGGGCGAGCGGGTGACCGCAAAGAGCGACTGGTTCACGATGCAGGACGCAAAGCTGCAATTGCTGCCCTTGCAGGAAGAGATGCCCTTCGCGGTGGCCTCGCAGATCAGCCCTTCGGGCATGACGCTGGCGGGCAAGCACGGCATCGGCATCATCTCGATCGGCTCGCTGTCGAACGAGGGCCTGAACGCGCTGCCGACGCAATGGAGCTTCGCAGAGGCGGCAGCGGCCAAGCATGGCACCACCGTCGATCGGAAGAACTGGCGCGTGCTGCTGAGTTGGCATATCGCGGAGACGCGCGAGAAGGCCCGCGCCGAGGCGCGCGACGGCCTGATGCGCCACCACAACGAATACATTACAGCGACCTTGCAGCGCCCGGGCGCGCGCCCGTTCAAATCGCCCGATGACGCGGTGGACAAGACCGCCTTTTCCCCCGATGCCGCCGCGACCATCGGCACCC
The DNA here is from genome assembly GCA_903847525.1 of uncultured Acetobacteraceae bacterium. Taxonomy (GTDB): domain Bacteria; phylum Pseudomonadota; class Alphaproteobacteria; order Acetobacterales; family Acetobacteraceae; genus PALSA-911. The sequence goes on from CAINEA010000200.1 coordinate 11,801, forward strand.
CCGACGATCTGGTGGCGAGGATCAAGTCGGTGCTGGACATCAGCGGCGGGTTCGGCACCGTGGTCGGCTTCGTGCATGACTGGGCCAATCCGGAAAGCACCGCGCGCAGCTGGGACATGGTGGCGCGCTACGTGGTGCCGGAGATCAACGGCTATCTGGCCGGGCTGCGCCAATCGCGCGACTTCGTCGCCAACAACCGCGCCGTGTTCGACCGCAGCCGCGAGGCGGTGATGGCCAAGATCATCGAGAACGACGCAGCGGCGGCGGCGCTGGCGGTGACGAAATCGTCCATGCTGAGCGCGTCGGCCAGCAATATGCCCGATATAGACAAGGCCAAGGCCGCACTCGCCGCCAGGTAAGCGGCGCCCGAAGCAAACGATCCTGGACCGCCCGCATCCATCGCCACGGATGCGGGCGGCAAGACCGCGCGATGCCGTGCGTCTTGCACCGCAGCAAAGATACCGGGTAGTATCTGGCCATCCCAATTAGTCAAAGCCATCCCAACCGATGAACCGGAGTGCCCGAGAAGCCATGCCTGATACATCCATGCCCCGCCAGGCCGACCCATCCACGCAGGCCACGGAACTCGACGCGCTGGTTATCGGCGCCGGCTTCGCCGGGATGTACCAGCTGCTCTGCCTGCGTGACCGGCTGGGCCTTTCGGTGAAGGTGCTGGAAGCCGGCGATGGCGTTGGCGGCACCTGGTACTGGAACCGCTACCCGGGTGCGCGCTGCGATTCGGAAAGCCACGCCTATTCCTTCTACTTCTCCGACGAATTGCTGCAGGAATGGGAATGGTCGGAGCGCTATCCCCAGCAGCCGGAAATCCTGCGCTATCTCAACTACGTCGCCGATAAATTCGACCTCAAGCGCAACATTGCCTTCAACACCCGCGTCACCTCCGCCCGCTATGACGAGGCCGCCAACCGCTGGCACGTCACCACCGAGGCCGGGGATCTCTACACGACGAAGTTCCTGATCACCGCTGTGGGTTGCCTGTCCTCGGCCAATATCCCGAACATTCCCGGCCTCGATCGCTTCGCCGGCCAGTGGTACCATACCGGGCAGTGGCCGCATGAGGGCGTGGACTTTACCGGCAAGCGGGTGGGGATGATCGGCACCGGGTCCACCGGCATCCAAGCCGCCCCGGTGATCGCCGAGACCGCCGCGCATCTGACGGTTTTCCAGCGTACCGCGAACTATTCCATGCCCGCGCAGAACCACCCGTTGAGCACGGAGTTCAAGCAGTGGGTGAAGGAGAATACCGGCGAGCTTCGTCGCATGATGCAGTCCACGCCGAACGGCCATCCGTTCGCCAACGAGGATCGCTCCGCGCACGACGTGACGCCGGAGCAGCGCAACGCCATCTATGAGAAGGCCTGGGAGATCGGCGGCCTACAGTTCCGCGCCACGTTCCGCGACCTGCTGGTGGACAAATCCGCGAACGATACCGCCGCCGAGTTCATCCGAGCCAAGATCCGCCAGATCGTGAAAAACCCCGAAACCGCGGCCAAGCTGTCAGATATCGACCATCCCTTCGCCGCCAAGCGGCCGCCGATCGATACGTTCTATTTTGAAACCTTCAACCGCGACAACGTTTCGCTGGTGGATATCCGTGCCAACCCAATCGAGCGCATCACCGCGAGCGGCATCGAGACGAAGGGCGCCGAATATCCGTTGGATATCATCGTGTTCGCCACCGGCTTCGACGCCATGACCGGCCCGTTGCTGCGCATGGACATCCAGGGCCGCGACGGCCTGGCGCTGAAGGAGGCGTGGAATGCCGGGCCGCGCAGCTATCTCGGCCTTCAGGTCGCCGGCTTTCCCAATTTTTTTACCGTTACCGGTCCGGGCAGCCCGTCCGTGCTGTGCAACATGCCGGTCGCGATCGAGCAGCACGCCGAATGGATTGCCAACTGCATCGGCCACATGCGCGAACATGGCCTGGAGCGGATCGAGGCGAAAGCGGAATCCGCCGATCAATGGGTCGATCAGGTCAATGCGGCCGCCAATGCGACCCTGCTGCCGCAGGCGAAGCATTCCTGGTACCTCGGCGCCAATGTACCGGGCAAGCCGCGCGTGTTCATGCCCTATGCCGGCGGCATGGCGCGCTACCGGGAGATCTGCGCCGATGTGGCGGCGAACGACTACAAGGGGTTCACGCTAAGCGCCTGATCCCTCCAAACGCCGGTCCCATAATCGCCGCGCCCGAACAAGGCATGATGCCGGATCGGTTTCGCGTCCGGCAGCGTGCATCGCAACCGCGGCGGTGGCGATGACGATCGCCTCCGCGGCGGGATCGGTGCGCGTGCCGTGCCAGACCTCGACCAGATCGGTGGCGGAGCGGCTGTCGGGTTTGCCGGCGCCCTCGACCGGCGGCCAGATGGTTTCACCGGTTCCGGTGTGCACGGAAAGCGGTTTGACGCCGCTCCATTCCGCCTCCCCGCCACCGCCTTTCAATACGGTGACTCGGCGGCCGAACAGCGACGCGGTTGCCAGATGCAGGGCGATGTACGCGGGGTGAAACACGCCGTCGATCGACCCGGCCGCGCCCGACGGATCGAGCAGGCGTCCGACCGTGTTCAGGGGGGAGCGCAGGCCGAGGACGCCGCGCAGGGCCAGGAGTTCCGCCAGATCCGGGCTGAGTGTTTCCAGCGGCAGGAAGGCGAAGCCGGAGGCCGCCAGCGCGGCCTCGGCGGCCGGTTGGGTGGCGCATCGCGGGATCGCCAGCAGGTCGAGCGCCTGCGCCAAAGCCTGGCGGCCAGGACCTGCGAGTGGTCCGTGCATGACGACGCTCAGGTCCGCTCGCGCCAGCAGAAGGGCGGCGAGCAGATACCAGGGCAGGCCCCGCGTGCGGCCGTCGGCGTAGCTCGGCCAGTCGAGATCGACGGGGGCAGAAAACCGCCAGGGCAACCCGATGTGATCGCGGGCGGCTTCGACGAGGCCGGCCATCTCGTCCGCCGCCTCGCCGCGATAGCGCAGCAGCATCAGCATGGCGCCGACCTGTTCGCGCGCCGCCTCTCCGCGCATCACGATGCCGAGCGCCTGGCGAGCCTCGGTGCGCGTCAGGGACCGGGAGCGTCCGGGCCCGCGGCCGAGAATGCGGATGAAGGGGGCGAAGCCGTGCGTGTCGGTGGGCTTGCGCGCCAGGGCGTCATCCGGGTCCGGAGCGGTCCGGGTGGCTGCCTGGAGCGTGGGTGCGTGCGCCATCTGGTTGCCTTCGCCAGTCGTTTCACCTGCTCCGGTCAGACCTGCGCCTCCCACTCGTCCAGGGCGATCACCGGTACATCGTTCCAGACCCAGTCGATCTTCTGGTAGGTGAAGGTGAGCTGCTCGTAATCGGCCAAATTCGCCAGAGCGGGGTCGCGGATGTTGGGCATGGTGAATTCAATGGCGGCCAGGTTCGCATTGGTGAGGTGGACGGTGTAAAATTGCAGGTCGGGAGCGCCCCCGGGCTGCGGGGTGAAGAACTTCAACTCCCATTGCGGCAGGTTCTCGTTGGCGGCGAACGCCTGGTAGAGCAACGGGGTGCTCCGGTCGATCTCCTTGGTCAGCACAAACGGCCTGTGCATGCGCTTGCCGGTGGGCAGGCCGCTGGCCGGGTCGCGCGGGGAGACGATGGAATGCTGGGCCGCGATGATCCCGATCGTGCCTTCGAGGCCTTTTTGGGTGATCGAGCCCCGAATAGGCCCCTGCTTCTGACCGGAGAGGGTCAGATATGCCTGCAATGCCATCGGGCTCCTCCTGATCGGTTGTTTCGCGGCAGGCCATCGTTTTGTCCAGCCTGGCAACGCGCGACAATCATACCGCCTGCATGGGCGGATGGCACAATGGCTTCTTTGCCCCGCTTAGCGGGTGGTTATGGCCACCCCGCCCCCGGCACGTCCACGCGGATCGTTTCTATCCGCCCGTCCATCTTCGTTGCCGCCGCCGGACCGCTGCCGGTGCAGCTGCAGATGAACAATGTGCGCCCATCCGCCCCGCCCAGCATGCAGGCGAAGGCGCCACGGCCTTCCGCCAGGTCGATCCTGTGTTCGATGCGCCCGCCCTCGAACACCCGGGCGACGTAGCCCTTGCGGGGATTGGCGAACCAGACCGCGCCCTCGGCATCCAGGCAGATGCCGTCGGGGAACATTTCCGGCATCTGAGCGAACACGCCGCGATTTTCCAGGCTGCCGTCCTCGGTGATGTCGAAGATGGTCAGCGCCTGGCCGATGGTTTCGGCGATGATCAGTTTCTTGCCGTCCGGCGTGATGACGGTGCCGTTGGGGAACAGCAGTTCCACCGTGGCCTCAGACACGCTGCGATCGGGGTCGACGCGGATCAGGCTGGCGGTGCGCTCGGGTTCGTCCTTGAAGCGGTCGAAGCCGAAATTGCCGACATAGGCACGGCCCTTGCCGTCCACCACCATGTCGTTGCAGGGGCCGGTGGCCAGGCCGGACAGGTCGGCGTACTCGCTGAGCACGCCGCCGGCGAAGCGCATCAGCTTTCTGTCCAGCATGGAGACAACCAGAAGCGTGCCGTCCGGCAGCCAGCCGAGGCCGGAGGGCTGCTGCGGCACGTGGACGATGGTTTCCGCCTTGCCGGCCTCATCGAGCGCGATGACGCGATGGGTGTAGAAATCGGAGAACCAGAGCCGGCCGTCATGCCAGCGCGGGCCTTCGGGGAAGGTCAGTCCGTCGAGCAGTGTCTGGGGCATGGGGCGGGCCTTAGCCGACGCTCGTATCGATCGGCGGGTTGCCGTCCATGACGTCGCGGATATAGGCGCCGCCGCGGGCGATGGCGCGCCGCCCGGCGGCGAGCTGACGATGGTAGACGTGCCAGACATGGATCATCTCCGGCCACACCTCCAACGTGACGGGGACGCGGGCGGCGCCGGCGACGCCGGCGATGCGGATGGAATCGTCGAGCAGGGTTTCGGCCTCGCCCACCTGGATCAGCAGCGGTGCGATGCCTGTCAGGTCCGCATACAGCGGCGCGGCGAGCGGGTCGCGCGGGTTGGCGCCGTTCAGGTAGGTGGTCGCCATGAAGGCAAGGCCTTCCTTCTGGACCGTGGGGTCCTCGGCGGCCTTGCTGGTGATGCTGCCGCCGATCGCCTCCATGTCCACCCAGGGCGAGATCGCCCAGCCGCAGGCAGGCTGCGGCAGGCCGGCGTCGCGGATGGCAACCAGGGCGGCAATCACGAGGCCACCGCCGGCGCTGTCACCGGCGATGGCGATGCGGCCGGGCTTGAAGCCCGCCGCCAGCAGGTGGCGATAGCCGGCGAGGGTATCTTCGATCGGCGCGGGAAACGGATGCTCGGGCGCGAGGCGGTAGTCGAGCGCCAGCACCTTGGTCTCGGCGGCGCGGCCCATTTCGGCGTAGGCGTGGCGGTGGCTGTCCAGCGAGCCGATGACGTAGCCGCCGCCGTGCACGTAGAGGATGGCGCGCTGCGGATCGGCGTTCGGCGTGTGGGTCCATTCCGCCCGGATGCCGCCGATTTCCAGCTTCTCCACGGTGACATCCGCGGGCAGCGGATTTGCCAGGCCGCGGGCGTCGATGCTCTGGCGCATCTCGGCGATGTTGCTGGGCTTGGGGCGGGCGGCCATGATGGCGCGCAGGGCGGCGATTTCCGAGTTACTCATGACGGGCTCCCGTGTCGGTTCGTTTTGGTCGGTTGTTGGACAAAGGCTAGGCTGCCCGGCGCGGGACGGCCAGCCCCCGGAATTGCCATCGCCGATTTAACGCACGATGCTGGGATCACAATTTGGCCAACGCGAGCCAATGAAGGCCACTCGGGGGGATGGGCGATGGAACAGAGGACACTGGGACGGACGGGCCTGAAGGTTTCGGTGCTCGGCTTCGGCTGCGGCGCGGTCGGCGGGCTGATGGTGAACGCCCCGGCGGCGGAGCAGGAGCGCGCGGTGGCCTGGGCGATCGACAAGGGCATCAATTATTTCGACACGGCCGCGCAATACGGCGACGGCAAGTCTGAAACCAATCTGGGGCGGGTGCTGCGGGCGCTGAAGGCGCCGAAGGACAAGACGCTGGTCGGCACCAAGGTGCGGGTTCCCCCGGCCGAGCGGGGCCGGATCGGCGCCGCGATCATCGAGGCGATGGACGCCAGCCTGAGGCGGCTGGGGATGGACGGCGTGGATCTGTTCCAGTTGCACAACGCCATCACCGATGCCGGCGCCGAGCCGGAATTGAGCGTGGAGGCCGTGCTGAGCGAGGTGGTGCCGGCGCTGGAAAAGCTGCGCCAGCAGGGCAAGACGCGGTTCATCGGCATGACCGCGATCGGGGACGCCTCGGCGCTGCACCGGATCATCGCCGCCGGGGTGATGGATACCGCGCAGGTGCCGCACAACCTGCTGAACCCGAGCCCGATGTATCCGCTGTCGCCCGGTTTTCCGGCGCAGGATTTCGGGCAGATCATGCCGGCGGCCAAGGCTGCGGGCATCGGGGTGATCGGCATCCGCGTGCTGGCCGGCGGGGCGCTGAGCGGGCATGAGAGGCGCCACCCGATCGGGATGCAGGACGTGGCGCCGATCGGCTCGGCGCCGAGCTACGGCAAGGACGCGGCCAATGCGCGGCGGTTGCAGCCATTGGTGGACGAAGGCCTCGCCGGCAGCGTGATCGAGGCGGCGATGCGCTTCGCCATATCGAACGATGCGATGAGCACGGTGCTGATCGGGCTTTCGACGCAGGACGAACTGGAACAGGCGGCGGCAGCGATCAACAAGGGCCGGCTGTCGGACGCGGCATTGGCCCGGGTGGCGGCGTTGCAGGCGAAGTTCACCGCGTGAGTCAGGCGCGATAAGAGACGGGCCGTAACGCCTAACCCTGAAGGTACTGCACCAACATGACTGACCGAGTGGATGTTCTGATCATCGGTTCCGGCGCTTCCGGCGCGGCCGTCGCCTGGAGCCTGGCCGAGACCAAGATGCGCATCGTCTGCCTTGAGCAGGGCGACTGGATGAAGCCGACTGACTATCCGTCCAACGGGCGGGACTGGGAGGCGCGGCTGTTCAGCGACTTCGCCACGTCGCCGAACATCCGCAAGCGGCCGTCGGACTATCCGATCAACGATGACGCCTCGCCGATCAAGGTGCTGAACTTCAACGCCGTGGGCGGCGCCACCACCATGTATACGGCGCATTTCCCCCGCCTGCACCCGTCGGATTTCCGGGTGAAGAGCCTCGACGGCGTCGCCGATGACTGGCCGGTGGAGTACAATACGCTGGAACCGTTCTTCGCCGAGAACGACCGCATGATGGGGGTATCGGGCCTCGCCGGCGATCCGGCCTATCCCGCCCACCAGCCGCCGATGCCGCCTTTGCCGCTCGGCAAATTCAGCGACCGGATGGCCAGGGCGATGAATACGCTCGGCTGGCACTGGTGGCCGTCCGACACCGCGCTCGCCACCGAGGACTATGGCGGGCGCGCCCGCTGCATCAATCTCGGCCACTGCACCCCCGGCTGCGCGCAGGGCGCCAAGGCCAGCACCGACATCACCTACTGGCCCGAGGCGATCCGGGCGGGTGTGGAGCTGCGCACGAAGTGCCGGGTGCGGGAGATCACCGTCAGGCCCGACGGCATGGCCACCGGCGTGATCTACTACGATGCCGATGGGGTGGAGCGCTTCCAGGCGGCCGAGGTGGTGATCCTGGCCGCCAACGGCGTCGGCACGCCGCGCCTGCTGCTGAACTCCCGGTCCGAGCTTTTCCCCGACGGGCTGGCCAATTCCAGCGGCCTGGTCGGCAAGAACCTGATGTTCCATCCCTGGGCCTCGGTCCACGGCTATGTCGACGAGAAGCTCGACGGCCATCGCGGGCCGCCGCTGAGCCTGTGGAGCCAGGAGTTCTATGAGACCGACCGCTCCCGCGGGTTCGTGCGCGGCTACAATCTGCAGTTCAGCCGAACCACCGGGATCATCACCGAGGGCATCACCAACATGGCGCTCGGGCGGCTGCCCTGGGGCGAGGCGCATCACGACGCCTTCCGCGGCCATCACGGCAAGCGCGTGACCGTGGGCGTGTGCACCGAGGACCTGCCGGAGGAGCACAATCGCGTCACGCTCGATCCGGTGCTGAAGGATGCCAACGGCATCCCGGCCCCAAAGATCGACTACACCGTGGGCGAGAACACGAGGCGCATGCTCGATCATGCGATTGCCCGCACCACCGAGATCCTGGAGGCCGCCGGCGCCACCGACATCCGGGCGCAGAGCCCGGTGCTGTATGCCGGCTGGCACCTGCTCGGCACCGCGCGCATGGGCACGGATCCGCAGCGATCCGTGGTCAATGAATGGGGCCGCAGTCACGACGTGAAGAACCTGTTCATCGTCGACGGCTCCATCTTCGTCACCTCCGGCGGCGTCAACCCGACATCCACCATCCAGGCCCTGGCCCTCTACATCGCCGATCAGATGAAGCAGCGCCTCGCCACCCTATTCGATTGAGGCCGCAATGACCGACCCTGCCCTTACCGCCGACGAAACCGCCGACCTGCGCTGCCTCGCCGCGATGATCATCCCCGCCAGCGCCAAATACGGCGTGCCGGGGGCCGACGATGCCGCGATATTCGCCGATCTGCTGCGCAGCCTCGGCCGCGATCGTGAAGACATCCGCGCCGCGCTGGGCCGCGCCCGCGAGTTGGCCGGCGGTCCGCTCGCCGGCCTCGACGCCGCCGGGCGGGATGCCCTGGCGCAGGCGCTACAGGCCGAGGGCGACGACAAGCTCGCGGTGCTGACCCGGACGGTGCTGCTCTGCTACTATCGCGACGACCGGGTGATGCTTTCCCTCGGCCTCGAAGCGAGGCCGCCGTTCCCGAAGGGGCACGTGCTTGAGCAGGGCGACTGGTCGTTGCTCGATCCGGTCAAGGCGCGCAAGCCGTTCTGGCGCCCAGTTTCCTGATCGGCGTTCCTCAACCCGCCGCCAGCAGATCCCGTATGTCGGGCAGGTGCTCGCGGCCCCAGTAAAGCTCGCCATCCAGGATAAAGCTGGTGACGCCGAATACGCCCTGGGCTTCGGCGGCACGGCTGATGGCGGCAACTTCGTTACGTAGATTACTGGCCTGTTCCGGGAATCTGGTGCCTTCCGCGCCGGCTTCGGTGAGGATGGCGGCGAGGGCTTCGGGGTTTTCGATGTCCAGCGCGCGTTGCCAGAAGCGTTCGAACACCATGTCGTGATAGTGGCGGAAGGCGGCGTCGCCGGCCTGCTGGGCGAAGATCATGCCGGCGGCGGCGAGGCTGGAGTCCCAGATCTTCTGGGTTCCGCGAATGGTCAGGCCGCGTTTTCGGGCCTGGCGGCGGCAGTCCATGTAGCTGTAGCGGACACGGCGCCATTGATGCGCGTTGCGGGATTCTTCCAGCACGTTGCCGGCGGCATCGAGCGTGGCGGAGCCGAGATAACTCGGAATGTCGAGGATGTAGGGCTTCCAGTCGAGCCGGACCGGGAAATCCCGTTCCAGCTCGTAGGCGAGGTCCTTGGCCAGATAGGCGTAGGGGCTTTTGTAGTCGGAGTAGACGGTGATCGTGCGCCGCTCGGTCATGGGTTTCAGGCCCGCAGCCGCGCTTCCGCATCAACGGCGGCGGCGAAGGCTTCCAGGGTTTGAGCGAGATCCGTTTCGTCATGCGCGATGGACAAATAGTATTTGCTCTCGCCCTTGAAGATGCCGGAGGCCCGCAGGCTCTTGTTGAAGCGGCCTTGCATCTCCTTGTCGGCACGCAGCGTGGCGCGATAATCGCAAATATCGCCGGTGGCGAACACCACGTCGAACAGCGGCGGCACGCCGACGATCTGGGCGGGCAGGCCGGCGTCGCTCAGCATGGTTGCGAACGCATCCATCAGTTTCTGGCCGGCGGCGAAGACGCGGTCGTAGACGCCAGGCTGCTTCAGCACGTTCAGGGTGGCGAGGCCGGCGGCGGCGGCGATGGGGTTGCCGGAGAGCGTGCCGACCTGCATCAGGAAGCCGTCGTCGCCGACGAGGCCGCGGTCGAAATGCGCCATGATGTCGGCGCGCCCGGCGATGGCGGCGAGCGGGAAGCCGCCGCCGATGATTTTTCCCAATGTGCAGATGTCGGGCGTCACGCCGTAATAGGATTGGGCGCCGCCATAGGCGAAGCGGAAGCCGGTGACGACCTCGTCGAAGATCAGGGGGATGCCGAGTTCGGCGGTGATCCGGCGCAGGCCCTCGAGGAAGCCGGGGCGCGGCGGGATCAGGCGTTGCAGCGGCTCGACGATGACTCCGCCGAGGTCTTCCTGGTGTTCACGGATCAGGCTCTCGGCCATCTGAAGGTCGTTGAACGGTGCGACCAGGACGTCGTCGCGGATGGAGCGGGCGATGCCGGCGGAGTCTGGCGCGGCCTGGGGGAAGTTGCCGGGCTGCTTCGGGGCCAGGCTCATGAGGCCGTAATCGCTCATGCCGTGGTAGCCGCCCTCGAACTTCAGGATCTTGTCACGGCCGCGGAAGGCGCGGGCCAGACGCATGGCGTACATGTCCGCTTCCGAGCCGCTGCTGACGAAGCGGACCTGGTCGGCGCAGGGCAGCGCATCGACGATCGCGGCGGCGAGGCGGATGCCGGGTTCGCTGTTGGCGAAGAAGGTGCTGCCGAGCGTCAGCTGCTCCTCAACGGCGGCCTGCACCTCGGGGTGGTTGTGGCCGGCGAACATCGGGCCGGAGCCGAGCAGGAAGTCGACGTATTCGTTGCCGGACACGTCCCAGATCCGGCCGGCCTGGCCGCGATGGATGACGATGTCGCCCGGCATGTTGCCAAAGCCGCCGGCCGGCAGCACCCGACGCGCGATCTCCACCAGGGATTGTTCACGCTCGCTGCGGGGGATCTGCGTCATCGTCGGGCTCCTGTCTGTGTGCAGACCAGAGCCTAGACGCCCTCCCCCGCCTTCGCCACCCGTTCGACGGTGTGCAGCCAGTCGGCGATTTCGCGGTCGACCGGTTCCACCAGCACGTGCTGCACGCCGGCGGCCGCAAAGCCCTGCAGGCGGGCGCGCAGTTCGCCGACGTCCTGGCCGTCCCAGGAACTGCGCAGCGAGATGGTGAATTCGGGTTCATGGCGGGTTTCGCGCAGGCGCTTGACCACGCCGACGGCCTGTTCGGGCGTGGTGCGCGAGCCGTGCCAGCCGTCGTGGCGCAGCGCGCGGGCGATGGCGGGGTCCGACTGGCCGCCGATCCAGATCGGGATGTGCGGCGGCAGCGGGCGCATGCGCATGTCGGTGATTTCGGCGTCGATGTATTTCGTGGGGAAGGTGACGGGGTCCTGCGTCCAGACGGCGCGCATCATGGCGATGCCCTCGTCCATGCGGCGGCCGCGTTCCTTGAAGGGCACGCCCAGCGCGTTGAACTCCGCCTCCATCCAGCCGACGCCGGCGCCGAGGATCAGACGGCCCTCGGACAGCAGTTGCAGCGTGGCGAGTTCCTTGGCGAGCGGGATCGGGTGACGGATCGGCAAGACCAGCACCGTGGTGCCGAGCCGGACGCGCTTGGTGAACGCGGCGGCCCAGGTGAGGGTCAGGACCGGTTCGTAGAAGATCGGCGAGGGTGGATAGGGCGCGCCCTTGGGGATGATGATGTGCTCGCTGACCCAGACATCGGCGAAGCCGAGGTCTTCGGCCTGTATCGCTGCGTCGCGGATGCCGGCCGGGCCGGCCTTGCGGCCGACATGCGGCAGGTGAATTCCGAGTTGCATCGGTGTGTCTTCCTTGGTTCAGGCGGCCTTGGGTTGCTTGGGAAACCGCGCGGCGATGGCCGGGATAACCTCCTCGATCACGCGCCGAGTCTGGGCCATCATCGCTTCATCGTCGCGCACCATCGGGCGAAGGATGAACTTTTGGGCGCCAGCCGCGACATAGGCTTCGATGCGTTCGATAATCGTGGCGGCGTCGCCGATGGCGAAATAATCTGCCGCTTCCTGGCCGGTTCGCTTGCGGTAGGCCTCCATCGTGCGGGGAATGCCGGGATCATCGGCGCGGCCGAAATGGAAGGGGAAGGCGGCGCCGTAATGATCGTCGTCGATCTGGCGCCCGACTTCCTTCGCGGCGGCGCGGATGCCGGCGATCACCGGGGCGATTTGGCTGGGGGTTTCCGGGCCGCCCTGCCAGCCCGTGCCGTATTTGGCGGTGCGCTTTATCGCCGCTTCCGACGCGCCGCCGATCCACATCGGCAGTTCCTTCTGCACCGGCTTGGGAGAGATCGAGGCGCCGGTGAGTTGGTAGTGCCTGCCATGGAAATCCACGCTGTCCTGCGTCCACAGGCGGTGCAGGATCTCTAGCCCCTCGTCGGTCTTGCGGCCACGGGTGGTGGTATCGAGATGCAGCGTCGCCCATTCCGGGCCACGCGGGCTACCGATGCCAAAGCCGGGCAATAGCCGGCCTTCCGACAGCACGTCGATCGTGGCGCACTGCTTGGCCAGCAGTACCGGATCGCGCATGGCCATCGAAACCACGTTCACGCCGAACTTCAACCGCCTGGTGCGGCCCGCCAGGGCGGCCAACATGGTCATGCATTCCAGAATGGGTTCCTTGGAGACCATGCGATCGGTCTGCCACAGGCTGTCGATGCCTCCAGCCTCGCATAGATCCACCCAGCGCCAGAAAGCCGGCGCGCCGGAAAACGGAAACTCAGTGATGCCCAGACCTACTGCGACGTTCATCCGCATGGTGTTCTCCCTACCCTGTTGATACAGCCTAGTCCGGGACGCGGCTGGGGCATACTGTGGAGGTGAAGAAGCAAGGCCAGGAGCCACAGAATGCGCCGTGTCCTGTTTGCGCTGTTGCTGTTGACGCCGTTGCGGGCCGCGATCGGTGTGGAGGCGTTGTGGCAAATGTTGCCGCCGACGCCGGGGCCGGTGGCTGGGCTGGAGAGCGGGTATGCCGAGGTGAACGGTATTCGGCTGTATTACGCGACGATCGGGTCGGGACCGCCGGTGGTGCTGTTGCATGGCGGGCTGGCGAATTCGGATTATTGGGGCAGGCAAATTGAGGCGCTGGCGCCGCATCATCGGGTGATCGTGGTGGACAGCCGCGGACATGGGCGGAGCACGCGGGATGCCCGGCCGTATGGCTATGATTTAATGGCGGACGATGTGGTGGCGCTACTGGATAAATTGGGCATTGCCAGGGCGGATGTGGTGGGCTGGAGCGACGGGGCAATCATCGGGCTGGATCTGGCCATTCGCCGTCCGGGCCGGGTAGGGAAGGTATTCGCCTTCGCCGCCAACACGCGGACATCCGGCGTGAAGCCCGATGTGGAGAAGAACCCGACTTTTGCCCAGTATATCCGCCGTGCCGGGGAGGAGTATGGGCGGCTGTCAGCGACGCCGAAGGGCTATGGCACGTTCGTGGCGCAAATCAGCCGGATGTGGGCGAGCGAGCCGAACTGGAGCAATGCTCAGCTAAGCTCGATCCATGTGCCCGTGGTGGTGGTGGATGGGGATCATGACGAGGCGATCGTGCGGGCGCACACG
>CAINEA010000201.1 GCA_903847525.1 uncultured Acetobacteraceae bacterium
AAAAGGCGCGCGTCTGGCTGGATGCCATCGGCCTGACCGACCGGGCCGACGACCCGGCCGGCGCGCTGCCCTACGGCGCCCAGCGCCGGCTGGAAATCGCCCGCGCCATGTGCATCGATCCCGTTCTGCTGTGCCTCGATGAACCTGCCGCCGGCCTAAACCCGCGCGAGAGCGAGGAACTGAACCAGCTTCTGCTGCGCATCCGCGACGGTGGCTGCTCGCTGCTGCTGATCGAGCACGATATGGGCGTGGTGATGCGCATCTCCGACCACATCGTGGTGCTGGACCACGGCAAGAAGATCAGCGACGGCACTCCGGCCGAGATCCGCGCCGACCCGGCCGTGATCGCCGCCTATCTCGGTGAAGGCGATGACGACGAAGAACCGGCCGAGGCCGCCGGATGAACGCCCCGTTGCTCCGCCTATCCGGCGTCAACGCCTATTACGGCGCCATCCAGGCGCTGAAGGGCGTGGACCTGGAAGTGAACGAGGGCGAGATCGTCACCCTGATCGGCGCCAACGGGGCCGGCAAGTCCACCCTGATGATGACGATCTGCGGCGATCCCAAAGCCCGCGACGGATCGATCGTCTACGACGGCACCGACATAACCGCTTGGCCGACGCACGCGATCATGCAGCGACGGATCGCCCAGTCGCCCGAAGGCCGCCGCATCTTCGCGCGCATGACCGTATACGAGAACCTGCTGATGGGCGCCGAGGTCGCCGGCAATACCGATACGCCGGCAACGCTGGAAACCATCTTCAACCTGTTCCCCCGGCTGCGTGAACGCATCGCCCAGCGCGGCGGCACCCTGTCCGGCGGCGAACAGCAGATGTTGGCGATCGGCCGCGCCCTGATGTCCCGCCCGCGGCTGCTGCTGCTGGATGAACCCTCGCTCGGCCTCGCCCCCCTTGTGGTGCGCCAGATCTTCGGCGCGATCCGCGACCTGAACCGAACCACCGGGCTGACCGTGCTGCTGGTCGAACAGAACGCCTACCAGGCGCTGCGCCTGGCTCATCGCGGCTACGTGCTGGTGAACGGTGCCATCACCATGGCCGGCACCGGCGCCGAACTGCTCGCCCGGCCCGAAATCCGCGCTGCCTATCTGGAGGGCGGTCACTAAGGCTGAGGCTCCGCCCCCGCGTCTGGTTTCCCGGTGCGCTGCCGTGCCATCCTCCGCCAACTCGACGGCAAGGAGACAGGCGAAATGCCAGACGGACGATTGATACTGGGAACCCGGCGCTACTCCTCCTGGTCGCTGCGCGGCTGGCTCGCCGTGCGGCTGGCCGGGCTGAACGTGCAGGAAATCGCCGTGCCGCTGGCCGGCGGCGGCCAGGCCTCCCCGGAACTGCAGGCGCTGTCGCCCAGCGGCCTTGCCCCCTATCTGGAGCACAACGGCAACCGCGTCTGGGAGACGCTGGCAATCTGCGAATACTGCCATGAGCTCTCCGGCAAGATCTGGCCAGCCGATTTCGCCGCCCGCACCCACGCCCGCGTCATCGCCACCGAAATGCACGGCGGCTTCCGCGATCTGCGCATGGCCATGCCGATGAACCTTGGCCGCGATTTCACCGGCCGCGGCCGCACGCCAGGCGCGCTCGCCGACATCGCCCGCATCGAGGCGCTCTGGGCCGAAACCCGCGCCCGCTTCGGCGCCGGCGGGCCCTTCCTGTTCGGCGCCGCGTTCAACGGCGCAGACGCGATGTATGCCCCGATCGTCACCCGCCTGCTGACCTACGCGCCGGAAATCTCCCCCGCCACGCGTGCCTATTGCGACGCCGTGCGCGCACATAGGCTGATGGCCGAATGGTACGATGCCGCCGCCGCCGAACCCGACGCCTGGGTCCGCGCCGGCTACGAGGACCCGGCATGACCCCCCTTTCAGCCAGCGCCGAAGCTCTCGATCACGTCGGCATCGCCGGCATCGACCTCGCCGCCCTCGCGGCGCAATGGGAAGCCCTCGGCTTCTGCCTCACCCCGCTCGCCCGCCACTCCGGCAAGCGCACGCCAGACGGACCCGTGGTGCCGTTCGGCACCGGCAACCGCTGCATCATGCTGCGCGAGGGCTATCTGGAACTGATCGCCATCGTCGATCCCGGCGCCTTCTCCAACACGCTGGACCGTTTCCTCGCCCGCTACGCCGGCATCCACATCCTCGCTTTGTCGATCGCCGACGAGGAAGCCAACCTCGCCCGCCTCCGCCGCGCCGGAATCGACATCCCAGGCGTCGCCTATCTCGAGCGCCCGGTGGACGACGCCGACCCCACCGGCCCGAAGGCCCGCTTCGCCCGCCTGCCGCTGCCCGATCCGGCGGAAGGCCGCATCCAGCTGATCCGCCATTTGACGCCCGAGGCGATCTGGCAGGAACGCTTCATGATCCACCCCAACCACGCCGTGGCGCTGGCCGAGATCGTGCTGGCAGTGGAACACCCCGCCGAAACCGCCGCGCGCTTCTCCCTCCTCGCCGGCCGCCCCGTGGTGCCCGACCCCGAAGGCGGCTTTCAGCTCGATCTGCCCCGCGGCAAGGTCCGCATCCTTCCGCCGGAAGCCGTCCCACAGGTCTTCCCCGCAATCGCCATCCCCTGCCTGCCCTTCATCGCCGGCATCACGGTGCGCACCGACGACGCCACGCACGCGGCCTCCATCCTGCTGACCAACCGCGGCGTACCGCACCGCAACGTTCCCAACGGCCTGCTGGTCGACCCCACAGCAACCGGCGGCGTCGCCCTACTGCTGACGTGACACGGGGCTGCGGGGGAAGGAAGAAAGGCCAGGGGCTCTGCCCCTGGGCCCCGCTAAGGGCAAGC
>CAINEA010000202.1 GCA_903847525.1 uncultured Acetobacteraceae bacterium
CCTCCTTGCATTCCCAAACCAGTAGCGGGTTCTAAGGGCTTGCCCTTAGCGGGGTTCTAGGGGCAGCGCCCCTAGCCTTCTTTCCCTTCACCCGATTGCCCTGCCGGCGTTCTGCCTATGTTCCTGAGTTGTCATAATCCCCTGTCATCGCCAGCCCTGCTTAGGGCGTGGCGATTCAAAGCCGGGTCACGTTGCGTAGGAAAACTGTCCTTGCCGCCGACGGAAATGACGGTATAGTGCCTGGCAGGAAGAGGACATGGCGCGGAAGGGGGCGTGCTGTTTATTGAGGCATTGTCCCGTACACAGATGCGTGAGACGGTGATGAGATTCGCAGGCGCGTTTCGTCCCTCCGTGGCGGTGGAGAAGACTTTCGGATAATGCGACGAATCCCATTTATCGTGACACTGTCGCGTGCCACGTCTATCGAGACGGCGTTGAGACTCTCTGACGGTGCGGCCCAAAGGCGGCTGTCGCCGGCCGCCTTAGGGCGTTCATTGCGGCTTTAAGCCGATGGATACGCGCCGCAGCGTCCATCCCGTCGATCAGCCCGAGCTGACAAACCGCGTGCGTGCCACACGCCGTTTGATGGTTCAGCGGAACGCTTCGGCCGGGTTGCCGCGGCAGGCCCATCACCTGACGGTCATCGCCTTCCCAGGCCTGGCCGTGCCCTGATCTTATCCTCGGTTCGTATTGGTACCCCCGAGATCCCCATGGTCTTCCCGCTCGATGGCATCCAGTTCGGCGACGATCGGGTCCAGGCATGCCGCCCAGGTGAAGCGACGGCGCGCGTCCTCCACGATCTTCCAGTCCGGCTCGGCGGAGGGCGGCAGATCGGCCGCGGCTCGGACGTAATCGTCCGGGGAGCCGCAAACGACGACACCGGCCGGCATGTCCGGCTTCATGGTCTGGCCGACTTCTTCGGACACGATGACGCGTTTGCCCATTGCCAGCGCCTCCAGCACCTTGTTCTGCAGGCCGCGCGCGATGCGCAACGGCGCGATCACCGCCCTGGCGCCCGCCAGGTACGGGCGGACATCTTCCACCGGGCCGGTAACGGTTATGCCGTCGTTCTCGCCGAGCCGGCGCACGTCACGCGAAGGGTCCCGCCCGACGAGAAGAAGTTCCAGTTCGGGATCGGCTTTCCGCAGCAGCGGGAAGATGGTTTTGGCGAACCAGCAAACCCCGTCGCTGTTGGGGAAATAGCTCAGCCAGCCGATGAAAACGATATACTTCTTCCCCAGTAGGCCGGGCGGCATAGGGAAGGTCAAAGCGGGATTGAATTTCTCGAAATCGACCCCCTCGCTCGAATAGCCGAGCGGGGCATCGGGCGCGATCTGCGCGAACAATTGCAGTTCGTTCTGAGTGATCAGGAATGTGCGCCGGGATCTGCGGGCATAATCGCACTCGATCTTGCGCAGACGATCCGCCTCTATCCGCTGGGGAAAGCCGGGGAAGCGCATGTCGGCGTATTGCCGCCATTTCTCCGAATCCACGTCTCCCCAGTCGGCGAGGAACGGAACTCCGTCCGGCGCGTACGAAGCCGTTCCCGCAGACAGCAGCACCACCGCGCCGATCGGGTGGGCCGCGACCAGCGATTGGACATAGGCATGCAGTGCCGGGATCCGGTGAAAGGCGTTCACGAAGGAGCCGCCGCGGATGAATGCAAGCAAACCCCTGGCAAAGGCCCGGCGAAAATCCAGGACCTCTATCCGAAGGGATGCCAGCCGACCCCACAGCTCCGGTTGCACCGCGGCCTCGTTGGCATCGCGCGCGATGCAGACCAGGTGCACGCGGTGGTGTTCCACAAGACGGCTGACGGAATGGAAGGCGCGGATCCTTTCGCCCTTGTCGGGCGGCCAGGCGACACAATGGGAGATGTAGATGATATCCATGATCGGAACACCGAATAAAAAAATGACTGTCTATAGCTTCCGGGTAGCTCTTGTTGCCTGCGTTCCAGAGGCTTTGCTCTGGAATTAGCCATGCGGTCAATTCAGAAACGGATACTTTTTCGTTGTCACACGGAAGGGCCCTGCTGTCCAATGAGGATAGTCTCGGCACATGGGAGCCTCTTGTCGGAAAATTACACGACAGGATCTGGGTCTGTCGCCGCTGGAGCCAGCAAAGCACGGCGACGATGTGGATTGCGGCCAAAGTCCTTCCGGCGAAGGACGCCTCCCGCGGCAGCAACTGCGCGAAGTCGGGCAGGGGGCGGGGCGTATATCCATGCCTGCCACTACGGAGTTATTTGAAATGACTCAAAGAGTTAGTTATAAAATTATAGGCGACGGCCCGGCCATCGCCTCTCATCCGCCCGTCACTCTCGCCCTCGGTCGTAATTCCGAGGGGATAGCCGGTGCCGGATGCGATACCGGTAAACCGCTCATAACTTCCGCGCGAAGCTCAGCCCCTGCCCATCCGGGTCGGCGATATGAAAATAGCGCTCGCCCCATGTCGCGTCGCGTGGCGCGAAATCCGGGGTCAGCCCGGCCGCCACCGCGCGGGCATGCTGTGCGTCCACGTCGCTCACCCAGAAGATGATCCGCGCCAGCGGCGTGGCAGGCGCGCCGCCGCCGGTTCGCAGGTTCAGCGCGCTCTGCCCGGCGTGGAAGCTGGTGAACGCCGCGTCCGGGCCGCCGAATTGCAGACCGAACCCCAGCGACTGGTAGAACGCCACCGCACGGGACATGTCGCGCGTGGTCAGGGTCACCGCGCTGATGATCTCGATCACCGGCCCCGTGGCTTCAGGCACGCTGGTCCGGCCCGGCTCCTCCCCCAGCACGGCGGGCGCCATCACTTCACCGCGCGCGTCAGTTGCAGGATGCTGACCGCGTGCGGGCCCAGATCGGCGGCGATCTTGTCCTGCATCGGCTCGGCGATCTTGATGAAGCCGGCCTTGTCGACATCGCTGACGAACTTCACCCCCATCTTCTGCAGCGCGGCCTGGGCGGCGTGCTCCATCTCGATCGCCTTGGCGGGCTGGGTGCGCCCGGCTTCCGCGGCTGCCTGCTTCACCCACTCGCGCTGCTCCGGCGTCAGGCTTTGCAGGGTCTTGTCGCTCATCCAGATCGTCAGGATGTTCGCCTCATGCCCGGTCAGGGACATGACGGGGGCCACTTCGTAGTGCTTGTTCTGCTGGAAGATGTTGATGGCGTTCTCCGCCATGTCCACCACCCCGGTCTGCAGGCTGGTGTAGACGTTGCCGAACGGCATGTGCACGGTCTGCGCGCCATAGGCGGCGAAGATCGCGTCCTCCGTCGCGGTCGCCTGCACGCGGATCTTCACCCGCGCGATATCCTCGATCTTGTGGATCTCCTTCTTGCCGTACAGCTCGCGCAGCCCGAGCGTCAGCAGCGTCATTACGTGCCCGCCCTGCACGGTTTCATCGAACAGCTTCTGCACCGCGGCCAGCAGCGCCGGATCGGCGATCGCCTTGGTCAGGTGGGCGTCGTCCTTGAACAGGTAATGCAAGGAAAGCACGCCCGATTGCGGCGTCAGGGTCGCGAGGTTCGCGGTGGCGCTGATGCTGAAATCGATGTCGCCGGTGCGTACCTTCTGCATCGCCTGCGGGTCCTGGCCCAGCTGCGCGCCGGGGAACTGGTCCACCACCAGCGTGCCCTTGCTCAGTTCCGCCAGCTTGTTGGAGAAGATGTCCGCCCCCACGCCGATGCCGGTGCCGCGCGGCTGGTCGAAGGACAGGGTCAAATGGCGCGCATCGGCCGCGCCGGCGGGGCCGGCCGCCGCGAAGCCCAGCAGGCACGCGCCGAGCACGGCGATCTGTGTGGTGCGGTTCCGCATTGGGGGTCTCCCTGTTCTTGGTTTCGTTTCCCTTGGTCCACGGCTTTCCGCCGGTTGCGCAGAAGGCTGCCCGGTCTGCGGCGGGCGCGCAACCATCTTTCGTTGCGCCTGATGCGGTCAGTCCTCTGTGTAGCTGCCGATCTCCAGCAGGTTCCCGTCCGGATCATGGAAATACACCGACCGAAGCGCGCCGATCGCCCCGCTCTGCGCGATCGGCCCGTACAGGATGGCTACCCCGCAGGCCTGCAGATGCGCGATCACCTCCGCCAACGGGGCGCGGGTGACGAAGCACATGTCCAGCGATCCGGGCTGATCCGCCTCCGCCGTCCGCCAGTTCGCCGCCCCGGTCGGCCGCAGGTTGAACTTCTGGTCGCCGAATTTCAGGCAGGTGCGCTTGTCCGGCCCGAACACCTCCCGGCTCATTCCCAGCACGCGTTCATACCAGGCGGCGGTCGCCTCCGTGTCCCGGCAATTGATGACGACATGGTCGATCCGGTCGAGCGTGAAGGCCATGGATGCGAATTCCTGCTGCGGGGGGCGATGTCCGGCGGACAATAGCCAGAATTGCACCTTGCCGCACCGATCGCGCAATAATGGGCACATTTAGTGGCAACGACCAAACGGTCCACAGTATTTGGTGTCCGGGTCGCAATCCCCGCTATTCCCGCCCATATCCGGATGCTATCATCCGATTCCACCGGCGCTGTCCGCCGCTGCTGCCAAGGGCTTCAAGCATGTCCGCCACCCAATCGCCGATCTCGCCTGACGAACACCCGGTAAAGTTCGACCTGCTGACCGAGAATCCTGTCTACAAGCCCTTCCGCTATCCCTGGGCCTACGAGGCCTGGCTCACCCAGCAGCGCGTGCATTGGCTGCCCGAGGAAGTGCCGCTCGCCGACGACGTGAAGGACTGGCACCGCAACCTGACGGATGCCGAGCGCAACCTGCTGACCCAGATCTTCCGCTTCTTCACCCAGGCGGATGTCGAGGTGAACAATTGCTATATGAAGCACTACAGCCAGGTCTTCAAACCGACCGAGGTGCTGATGATGCTGTCGGCCTTCTCGAATATCGAGACGGTGCACATCGCCGCCTATAGCCATCTGCTCGACACCATCGGCATGCCCGAGCTCGAATACTCCGCCTTCATGAAATACAAGGAGATGAAGGACAAGTACGACTACATGCAGGGCTTCCGGGTGGACAGCAAGCATGAGATCGCCAAGACCCTGGCCGCCTTCGGCGCCTTCACCGAGGGCCTGCAGCTCTTCGCCTCCTTCGCCATCCTGCTGAACTTCCCGCGCCTGGGGAAGATGAAGGGCATGGGCCAGATCATCACCTGGTCGGTGCGCGACGAAAGCCTGCACTGCCTGTCGATCATCAAGCTGTTCCGCACTTTCGTGCAGGAAAACCCGGAAATCTGGACCGAGGAACTCAAGCGCGACATCTACATCAGCTGCGCCACCATCATCGACCACGAGGATGCCTTCATCGACCTCGCCTTCGAGGGCGGCGCCGTCGAAGGCCTGACCCCGCGGGAGGTGAAGGAATACATCCGCTATATCGCCGACCGGCGCCTGACCCAGCTTGGCCTCAACGAATTGTTTCACGTTGAAAAGAATCCGCTGCCGTGGCTGGACGAGATGCTGAACGCTGTGGAGCATGCCAACTTCTTCGAAAACCGCGCCACCGAATACAGCAAGGCCTCCACCATCGGCACCTGGGAAGAGGCGTTTGGCGACCTTCCCTCCGCCGCCACGCTCCCCGCCCCCTCGCTCCCGGCCGAATAGAAGGCAAGCGTTCCGCCATGGTCTCGGTTCTAAACGGGCCGAGCCAATTCTTTGCAAGGCCGATATCCAACCACCCCCTGGTGGTTCTCTTTCAGCCAAGTCAATGAAAATTCTACAATGTATTGCTTGTGCGTCGGCCCGACGAGTATACATGGACCAAGGCTGGAGCGGGACATCTGGCTACTTCGTAACGGGACCATGTAATTCCGGGGCTGTGCGGTTGGGTTGAGTCACTTGGCTGTCAATATTTTAGCGGTTTAACTTTCCGCCCGTCCGCCTCGGTAAAACGGGTGCAACGGCTGGGGCGAAAGTCTATGAGTAGGTTGCGCGATTTCGAAAGAAAGCGCGACGTGTGGGACAACGAGATATGACGCCTGGATTGGAGAGTTGGGGAATTGAC
>CAINEA010000203.1 GCA_903847525.1 uncultured Acetobacteraceae bacterium
CACCCGCTGCTGCAGCGCAAGACACTGATTGCCGACATCCGCGACGAAACCCGCATACGCGCGGTGTTCGAGGAACTGCGGCCCGAACTGGTGTTCCACGCTGCCGCGCTGAAGCACGTGCCGATCGTGGAGGCGAATCCGCTGGAGGGGCTGCTGACCAACGCCGCCGGCACCCGCCATGTGGCCGAGGCCGCGCGCGCGGCCGGCGCGATGGCCATGGTGCTGATCTCCACCGACAAGGCGGTGAATCCGACCAGCGTGATGGGCGCCTCCAAGCGGCTGGCGGAAATGTATTGCCAGGCGCTGGACGTGGCCGCGCGGGCTTCGCCCGAACCGGCGATGCGCTGCGTGACGGTGCGGTTTGGCAATGTGCTGGGCAGCACCGGATCCGTGGTGCCGCTGTTCCAGCGCCAGTTGGAACGTGGCGGGCCGTTAACCGTCACCCATCCGGATATGCAGCGCTATTTCATGACCGTGCGGGAGGCCGTCGGCCTGGTGTTGCAGGCCAGCGTGCTCGGCGTTGCCCAGAACACTCCGCTGGGAGGCGCGCTGCCGGTGAACCAGGATGGCGGCATCTTCGTTTTGGACATGGGCAAGCCGGTCAAGATCGTCGATCTCGCCCGCCAGATGATCCGCCTGGCCGGGCTGCGGCCGGAGATAGACGTGGACATCCGATTCACCGGGCTGCGGCCTGGCGAGAAGCTGTATGAGGAGCTGTTCCACGGCAAGGAACCGCCGGTGCCCACCGGCTATCCCGGCCTGCTGATGGCGACGCCGCGCACCGCGGACCCGGCCATCGTCGGGCGTGCGATCGAGGAAATCGCGATTGCCTGCCGCGGCGGGCAGATCCGCCTGGCGCTGAATCTGCTCGGCCGGCTCATTCCCGAGTTTGAACATAATGCAGATGGCTCGGCCACGGCTCGGGCCTGATCAGGACGACACATGACACAAATTCCCTTCCTCGACCTCAAGGCCCAGCAAGCCCGCATCAAGGACGAGCTGCGCCGCCGGCTGGACACTGTGCTGGAGCATTGCCAGTTCGTCCTGGGGCCGGAAGTGGCCGAACTGGAAGCTGCCCTGGCCAGCTATTGCGGCGCGGCGTATTGCGTGTCGGTCTCGTCGGGCACCGACGCGCTGCAGATCGCCATGATGGCGGAGGGCATCGGCCGTGGGGACGCTGTGTTCCTGCCGGCCTTCACCTATACCGCCACCGCCGAGGTTCCGCTGGTGCTGGGGGCGACACCGGTGTTCTGCGACGTGGACCCTCTGACATTCCAGATTGATCCGGCCCATTTGGAACAGCGCATCGGCGCGGTTCGTGCCGCTGGCAAGCTGCGTCCGCGCGCGCTGATCGGCGTGGATCTGTTCGGCCAGCCGGCGAACTGGCCGGCGCTGAGCACGCTCGCAGCCCGCGAGGGCATCTTCACGCTGGACGATTGCGCCCAGAGCTTCGGCGCCACGCTGCAGGGGCGCCAGCTTGGCACGGCTGCGGATGCCACGGCGGTCAGCTTCTTTCCATCCAAGCCGCTCGGCGCCTACGGCGATGGCGGCGCGCTGTTTACCGAAAGCGCGGAACGTGCGGCGCTGTACCGCAGCCTGCGCACCCATGGCGAGGGCACTACCCGCTACGAGGTGCTGCGCACGGGCATGAACGGGCGGCTTGATTCGATTCAGGCAGCGGTCTTGCTGGCGAAGCTGACCGTGTTTGCCGACGAGCTGGCAATCCGCGAACGCATCGCCCGGATCTATGATTCCCGTCTGGGCAATGCTGTCGGAACCCCCGTCCGTGTGCCCGACAGTACCAGCGCCTGGGCCATTTACGCCATTTTGCTTCGAGACGGTGCGGCGCGCGATCACGTCCAAGCCTCGTTGAAGGCTGCCGGCGTGCCGACCGCGATCTACTATCCCCGGCCGCTGCATTTACAGCCGGCCTACCGCGACAGTCACGACGGCGCCGCGCTGCCCGTCTCCGAGGACCTGGCCACCCGCATTCTGGCATTGCCGATCCACCCGGACCTGACTGATGAAGCCGTGGCGCATATTTGCGATTCCGTCCTGGCGGCGGTGGCGTAGCAAGACTGGGGCTCTGCCCCAGACCCCGGCAGGCTCTGCCCTGCACCCGTGAGGGGACTCGTCCCCTCAACCCCAAGGAACCAATGTATCAGGGTCAAGGGAACGCGTTCCCTTGCGGGGTTTGGGGCAGAGCCCCAACCTTGCTACGCTTCCCCATCAACAGGGAGGAAACGCCATGGAAATCGGCGGCGCAATGTTTTTTACCGACTATGCCATGCCGGCCGGGGAGTTCGCGGCCGCATTGGAGGCGCGTGGCTTCGGCTCGATCTGGGCGCCGGAGCATTCGCATATTCCGACCTCTCGGCAATCTCCGTTTCCACCCGGGGGAGAACTGCCAAAAGAATATTACGAGTGCATGGATCCGTTCGTCTCGCTGACCCTGGCGGCGGGGGCGACCAAAACATTGAAGTTAGGCACCGGCATTTGCCTGGTTACCCAGCGCGATCCGATCCAGACCGCAAAGCTGGTGGCCTCGATCGATCAGGTTTCGCAGGGGCGTTTCCTGTTCGGTGTTGGCAACGGCTGGAACGCCGAGGAAATGGCCGATCACGGCACTGATTTCGCGACCCGCCACAAGCTGGCGCGAGAACGGATCGAGGCGATGAAGCTGATCTGGACCCAGACCAAGGCGGAATATCACGGCGATTTCGTCAATTTTCCTGAGATGATGGCCTGGCCGAAGCCGGTGCAAAAACCGCATCCGCCGATCATCGTCGGCGGGGCGTTCCCATATGGCGCGCGGCGGGCGATCCGATACGGCGATGGCTGGATCCCACATGCCAGCCGCAAGGAATATGGCGACGTGCTGGAATTCCTGCCGCGCTTTCATCAGATGGCCGCCGAAGGCCGTCGGGATATCGCGTCGCTGCCGGTATCGGTGTGGGGCGCTCCAGAAGACAGCGCTCGCTTGAACCAGTTGCGCGATGCCGGCGTGGCGCGCGTGATCATCACGTTCAAGTCGGCGCCGGCGGCAGAGTTGTTGTCCAAGATGGATCGCTGGGCTGAACTGATCCGCAAGTTGAACCAATAGGAACCGGTATCATGCAATTCGGCGCGAGCATGTTTTTTACGGACTATTCAATGGGACCGGCCGAATTAGCAACGGCGCTGGAGGCGCGGGGATTCGAGTCCATCTGGGCCCCCGAGCACTCCCACATCCCCCTCAGCCGAAGATCACCCTGGGGCGGGGGAGGGGACCTGCCGAAGCATTATTACGACGTGATGGATCCGTTCGTCAGCCTGACGGCCGCTGCGATGGTTACGAAAAGGCTGCGGCTGGGCACAGGCGTTTGCCTGGTGCAGCAGCGCGACCCGATCCAGACCGCCAAGCTGGTGGCGTCCCTTGATCAGATTTCCGGGGGCCGTTTCCTGTTCGGCATCGGCATCGGCTGGAACCAGGACGAGATGGAGAATCACGGCGTGGTGTTCGAGAGCCGCGCCAAGCTGACACGCGAGAAGATCGAGGCGATGAAGGCGATCTGGACCCAGCCGAAGGCCGAATACCACGGCGAGTTCGTGAATTTCGATCCGATGATGGCGTGGCCGAAGCCAATCCAGAAGCCTTATACCAGAGCCCCGTTGAGGCTGACTCACTGCCCTGGTTTCCTTGACGGCGAAACTCTGATTCGCTGCCCCTGACGCGGCGATTCGCCGCGAGGGAGGAGCCTGTGGGCAAACCAGTCGCCATCACC
>CAINEA010000204.1 GCA_903847525.1 uncultured Acetobacteraceae bacterium
GATGCTGGAGCGCGCACATTCCAGGGGGCCTGCCGATGGGTTGGAGGAAGTCTGTACTTGTCGCGGTGGGAGGGTTCATGCGGGTTCCAGCTTCGCTCGGATCGGGCACGTGGCACGGAGCAACGTCGCGCCGGGGGCTTTACCGATTCGATTTCAGCATTTTTGGATGAACGAAAGATTAATGCTCGTCAAACTACATAAGATGCGCGCACTTTTAATAAGATTGTCGCATTCGATGCGACGCGAAGGGGAAACCGCTCCGGGTCGCAGCTGGTTGAAATCCGACCTCAGATCGTGCGCTTTTGCACGCCCTTCAGTGCCATCTTTGGCTTCTTGGAGGATAGGATCCGGGAATTGATCCCTTGCCAGCCGATTTCCCCGGAGAGCCTGCCGTATTCGATCTTTGGGCAGCGGTTCATGATGACGCGGATGCCTTGTGCCTCGGCCTTTGCGGCGGCGGCATCGTTGCGCACGCCAAGCTGCATCCAGATCACCGACGACGGCGTGGGCATGGCCAGAGCCTCGTCGGTGATCCCGCCGGCCGCTTCGGAGTTGCGGAAGATTTCCACCATATCCACCGGCTCGGGCAGATCCGCGAGGGAGCGATAAACCGGCAGGCCGACAATGGTCTGGCCGGCGAGGCCGGGATTGACCGGCAGCACCTTGAAGCCGCGCTCGGACAAATACTTCGTCACGATGAAGCTGGGTCGGGCGGGGTTGTTGGAGGCGCCGACCAGGGCGATGGTTTTGACCCGTTTCAGGATTTCACGGATCAGGTCGTCGGAATAGTAGTCGTGCTCGGCGGCTGCGCTTTGGGTGTCCATGAAGCGATCTTATCAGACCGCCATGCCGGCGCAAAAGCCGCTGGACCATGCCCATTGGAAATTGTAGCCGCCGAGCCAGCCGGTCACGTCCACGGCTTCGCCGATGGCATACAAACCGGGGATATCGTTGGCTTCCAAGGTGCGCGACGACAGACCGGATGTGTCGATGCCGCCGATGGTGACCTCGGCCTTGCCGTAGCCCTCGGTGCCGGAGGGCGTGAGGGACCAGTGCTTCAGCCGTGCGGCGAGGCGGTGCAGGCCCTTGTCGGGAATTTCGCCGATCGGCCTCGCCGGATAGCCGGTTTGCACCAGGGCGTGGGCGAGACGCTGGGGCAGGGTTTCGGCGAGGATGGTTTTCAGCTCGGCTTTCGGTCGGGCGTGCTTGCGCGCCAGCAGCGCGGCGCCGGCATCCTCGCCGGGTTGCAGGTCGATCGTGATCGGCACGCCCGGCTGCCAGAGCGACGAGATCTGCAGGATCGCCGGACCGGACAGGCCGCGATGGGTGAACAGCAGGTTCTCGCGAAAACTCTTGCGGTTGCAGGTGGCGATCACGTCCGTGGCTACTCCGGCGAGCGGCTGCATCATCGCG
Source organism: uncultured Acetobacteraceae bacterium (assembly GCA_903847525.1). Lineage (GTDB taxonomy): Bacteria > Pseudomonadota > Alphaproteobacteria > Acetobacterales > Acetobacteraceae > PALSA-911. The sequence continues at coordinate 1,414 of CAINEA010000204.1, forward strand.
AGATCGTCACCTGTGAAGGTCAGCGGCACCAGGGCCGGACGGGGTTGGACCAGTTTCAGGCCGAATTGTTCGGCGACCTGATAGGCGAAGCCGGTGGCCCCCATCTTCGGGATCGACGGGCCGCCGGTGGCCAGCACGAGGGAGCCGGCGCTGACTTCGCCGTGGCTGGTGGCGATGTGGAAGCGGTCCGGTTTGGTGATGGCGGAAACACGGTGGGACAGGCGGACATCCACGCCGGCGGCGGCACATTCGTCCAGCAACATGGCGACGATGGCGCGGGCGGATCCATCACAGAACAACTGGCCGAGGGTCTTCTCGTGCCAGGCGATGCTGTGCTTTTCTACAAGCGCAATGAAGTCGTGCTGGGTGTAGCGGGCAAGCGCGGATTTGCAAAAATGTGGATTGTTGGAAAAGAACCGATCGGCCTTCGTGTCCAGATTGGTAAAATTGCAGCGCCCACCGCCGCTGATCAGGATCTTCTTGCCGGCCTGGTCGGCGTGATCGAGTAGCAGCACACGCCGCCCGCGCCTGCCCGCGGTGAAGGCGCAGAGCAGGCCGGCGGCGCCGGCGCCGAGGATGATAACGTCGAAATGTTCGATGGCTCTAGCCAAGCCGGCGGATGCGCCCGGCGGTCAGGCCGCCATCGATCACCAGTTCCGACCCTGTCATGTGGGTGGAGGCGTCCGAGGCCAGGAACAGCACGCCGTTGGCGATTTCTTGCGGGTCGGCCGGCTTGCCCAGCGGCACGGAGTTCCGCGCGATCTCGTCCGGGTCCAGCGGGGCGTTCACGCCGCCGCCGGATTGGGCCGGCATCTTGGTCCAGATCGGCGTGACGATAATGCCGGGGTGGACGGAGTTGACTCGTATATTGTCCTCGGCGATGGCGCATTCCAGTGCCATGGATTTGGCGAACAGCCGCACTGCGCCTTTCGAGGCGCTATAGCCCGCCAGGCCGGCCGAGCCGCGCAGGCCAGCGACGGACGACATCATGATGATCGACCCGCCGCCGGAGCGGCGCATGGCGGGAATGCCGTATTTTACCGTCAGGAACACGCCATCGACATTCACCGCGTTCTGCCGGCGGAAATCGGCCAGGGTCATGTCAATCGCCGTGCCCATGATGGCGATGCCAGCATTAGCGACCAGGACATGCAGGCCGCCGAAGGCTTTCTCTGTGGTGGCGATGGCGGCCGGCCAGCCGGCCTCGTCGGTGACGTCCTGGTGCAGGTAGATCGCCTTGCCGCCGGCGGCGCCGATTTCACCGACCAGTGCGTTGCCACGGGCATCGTCAAGATCGGTGACGACGACCTTGGCGCCCTCGCGTGCCAGAGTGCGGGCGCAGGCGGCACCGATGCCGGATGCGCCGCCGGTGACAAAGGCGACCTTGTCCTGGACTTGTCCCATTTTAGCTCCTGTTGGTTGGGGGCCTTCAGGCCCCGTCTGCGTAATCCGTGATGACAACGTTGTCGTCCGCGGTATCCAATACGGCGAAGCTGAGTTGCCGGCCGTTGCGGCTGTCGCGGGCGTCGCCGGCGGAGCCGGGGTTGATCACCATCACTTTGCCGACCCGTTCGGCCATCTGGTA
>CAINEA010000205.1 GCA_903847525.1 uncultured Acetobacteraceae bacterium
ATCGCGGCGAGCGTCGAGAACCTGCATGTTCATGGGAAAAATCTCCATGACGGGCGCCGAAAGCCTCTCTCCCGGCACTCAACCCGTCACGGAAATCCCGTCCGTACTCTCACTCTGAAGGGGCGTTGCGGGGTGTCCCCGCTGAAGGGGTCGGCAAAGACCTTGGCTCAGCCGCAGGGGAAGACTTTCCCCTTCCGGCTCACTGACGTCAGTGCACCAAATCCCAATTAGCGGGCCAGTGACTCCCAATCAGCCGAAGCCTTTGGAGTAGCCGCAAGTTCGAGGACCCATTTGGACAGATTGGTGCGATGACGGATCCGACGCTGGCAGCGGATCCCATGTGTTGGTGCTCCGCTGAAAGGAAAATCAGTCGTAAGGCGACGCCGTGCTGATGTGCTTACGCACGGCGTTGAAGGGGCCGTCGAGGAAGAAGGCGAGATATTCCGCTACCAACGCCAGTTCGCTATTTTCCTCGTTGGCGGGCGCCCGCGTGAAAATCTCCAAGGCGGTCGCCAGCAGTCGGTCATAGGGGCGAGGATGGATCGCAAAACGCGCTGAAAGCGGAAAACCGAACTCGGTCGCCATGGCGGCGAATATCGCACGCTGCACATGACCGTTGCCGTCAAGGAACGGGTGAATCTTGCCGAACCAGCAGAAGGTATAGCTGAGGCCAAGGAGCCTGCCATAGTCGTTCGCGGAGGCGTCGCGGAGCCATTGCTGCGTATGATCCAGCAGCAAGTTCATACGGGCAGGCACTTCATTGGGCAGGCAGAACTCAAATTGCCCCCCGGCCTCGAGTTGGCTTTCTGAGGACATCCTCCGACCAGCCAGCGTTGTGCCCGGGGTGCCGCGATAGGTGCCCGCATATTGATTATGACTAGGTGGAGCGAAGGAAGCGAACAGCGTGCGATGCAGATCTCGCGGATCGGCGAGGATGGCTTGCCGGCGCGCGGGGTCGGCGATGATCTCCGCCAGCAGCATTGAACACTGGTCTGCCATCGTGGAATCGTAGTCGGCGGAATCATGGGCCTGCCAGGGCGGCGGTGAAGTGGTCATACTCTGTGGCTCCAATGCACTCCGCGCGTGGTATGTTCAGAAGGTAAGCGACGCCTATCGCGCGGAAGGCTCCTCGTCCCGAAGAATCCTTTCCGTGATCTGTAGCGGCCTGCCGAGCTCGATCAGGGTGGGAGCGCCTGCGCGAATTGCCGCTTGAATCAGGGGAAGCCTCGCATTGGAGGCTTAGCAAAGTCAGCAGACCGGCTCGAAGGGCGATCATTGCAAGAGAGGCAACTTGAGGCCTTGGTTTAAGATATGCCAATTTATACCCACCAAAGATAGGTGATTTTGGCGCAATCATGAACTTGATGTCAGTTTGCGAAACTGCTATATATACCTATCTATGGTAGCTCAAAAGAATGAAAAGATAAACCAACTGAACCGTCTGCTCCCCGAGGGGCTGGTGGTCGATACACCTTGGCTGGAGGGCCATGGATATCGGCGCCAGTGGCGTGAGAAATATGTTGCCCAAGGCTGGCTCGAAAGCGTCGTCAGAGGCGTCTATCGCCGCCCATCAGCAAGTATTGAAACGACGGTCCCTTGGCAGCGGATTGTCATATCGCTCCAGCGACTGCTCGAAAAGTCGGTGCATGTGGGCGGTCGGTCGGCTCTGGAGTTACACGGGCTGGCCCATTATCTCAGGCTTTCCGGAACCTCGACTGTCCATCTTTATGCTTTTGAGGCATTGCCCGGCTGGGTGCAACGCATAGCGAGCGATGCCCGACTGGTCGAGCATAAGGGGGGACGGCTTTTCGAGCGCGGCGCTCCAGGTCTCACACAGATGGAATGGGGGCATTGGGGCTGGAAGCTTGATGTGTCCGCGCCGGAACGCGCGCTGTGCGAACTTCTCGATGAACTACCTGATCGTGACACCTTCCATCAAGCCGATGTGCTGATGGAATCGGCGAGAACGCTCAGTCCTCGGCGAGTTCAGGCGGTTCTGGAGGCGTGCAAGAGCGTCAAGGTGAAACGGCTGTTTTTGTGGTTCGCTGAGCGCCAGGGGCATTCGTGGTTTGGTCGACTGGATCTCAGCCGGATCGAGCTTGGCCATGGCAAGCGCCAGATCGTCCCAGGTGGCCGGTATGATCCAAAATATCAGATCACGGTGCCGGAGAATCTCGATGCCGGGGGCTGAGGGCTATCAAACACAAGTCGGTCTGCTCGTTAAGACGCTACCGCTCGTCGCCGCGGAGGGCGCATTCGCGCTTAAGGGCGGAACCGCAATCAACCTGTTCATCCGCGACTTACCCCGGCTGTCGGTCGATATCGATCTGACCTACTTGCCGGTCGAGGACAGGGCGGCTTCGCTTTCGAACATTGACGCAGCCATGCGTCGGATCGCCCTAGCCATTGAAGCCGGTATCCCGCGCAGTCGCACACAACTCGTGCCGCTCCACCGTGAAGGGAGCATCGCCAAGATCCTGGTCGGCGCTTCGGGCGTTCAGATCAAGATTGAAGTAACGCCGGTCATGCGCGGCTGTGTCTACCCACCCGAGAAGCGCAGCGTGCGCGAACGTGTCGAAGACGCATTCGGCTATGCCGAAATTGCGGTTGTATCCTTCCCGGATCTCTATGCGGGCAAGATCGTGGCCGCGCTCGACCGGCAGCATCCCCGCGACTTGTTCGACGTGCAAGGCTTGCTGGCAAATGAGGGAATCTCGGACGATCTGCGCCGCGCCTTTATCATCTACATGCTGAGCCACAATCGGCCAATGGCCGAAGTTCTGGCACCACGGCGGAAGGATATGCAGCATGAGTTCGACACTGGCTTTGTCGGAATGACGCAGGACGAGGTCGCTCTTGATGCGCTTTATGCAGTCCGTGAGGAACTGATTTCCCGGATCGTTGGCGAAATGCCCGAACCTCACCGCCGCTTTCTTCTCTCCTTCAAGGCTGGTGAACCGGATTGGGCGCTTTTGGGCGTGCCGGGAGCCGACACGCTGCCGGCGGTTCGATGGAAAGTCGATAATCTGGCCAAGCTTCCAGAGGCCAGGCGCGCGGCGCTGCTGGCCGATCTCGAAAAGGTATTCGCGCGATGATGTGGGCTGATGTTGGACAGCGCATTGGATTGGTGCGGCAGGAACGGTGGAGGGGCAATTGGTAACGCCACTCAGAAAAAAGAGGCTCCGCACAGAGGAGCTCTATACGCGCATTCCGGAGATCGAAGCCAAGTTGGTCGAGTTGGAAGGCCTGTCGCGGGATGATCTTCTGGCCCGCATTCAAATTCTCCGCCGCGATGATTCCGGCTATGTGCCAAGCGAATGCTTGGTCTATTTCGTGCGGGCCAGCCGCGCGGACAATTCCACTGCCGGGTTCGACCGGCTGTACAAGGTTTTAGCCGAGCGGGTCTTGCGGTCTTTGCCGAGGGCTGAGAGTGCGGATGGCACGACAACGTCACTGACCAACAGCGTCATTCGTGACAGGGTATTCGGGCGATTTGTTGAGCTTTTGTCGGCTGATCGCAACGAATATTCTGAAAAATTGGACTATTTTGAAGTGCGCTTCGATGGCGCGCTGGCAAACTTGCGACGCGATGCCCAAGAGCAGGCCTGGCGCGACGAAAATCGGTCAACTTCACTGGAATTCGACGAAGAGACTGGTGAGCCTTCTGAAGAGGTTGAGAGGGCGGCTGGTAGCTTCGATTGGTCCACGGATTCGGAAATCGACGGCGCGGATTACCGGTTTCGTCTGGATGCGGCGATTGATGCTCTACCACCAGAACAAATGAGGATCATCGAAATGTTGCGAAAGGGCGTCCCAATCGACTCCAAGGAGGCCGATGCTGTCACTATCGCCAAGGCGCTCGGCAGATCGGAGAAAACCATCCGGACCTATAGGGACAAGGCCTTTGCGGCAATTCGAGCGGCCATGTCAGGAGAAGAGCTATGAATCCCAACGCTCATCAACCATCGCGGGAAGATGTGCTCGACGCTTTTGCGGTTGAACCAAGCCATGGCCGAGAAATCCTTGAGCGCTACCTGCGCGAGTACCCGCATTTTTCGAACGAGTTGGTGGGCTTGTCGAGAGAGTTGTCTCGCGTTCCTGATGGAGCCGAGAGGCCGATGTCTCTGCAAGAGCAGGCCATGGTTGAAGCGGCATGGCAGCAGCATATGCCGATCGAAACCAAATCTGCGAAAGATCCTCTGGCAGATGTGTCGGTCGCCCATCTTCGCGAGATCGCCGTGCAATTGGATGTGCCCCGGCAGGTAGTGACAGCCTTTCGGGAGCGTCGCGTTGTGGCAACCTCTGTCCCAAGGCGCTTCCTCGCGCGCATGGCGCTGGCGCTGAACTGTACGGTTGATTTGTTGGTGAGCGCGCTCACGACGCCGTCGGGGCCTGCGCTGGCGCGCAGCTACAAATCAGACGGGAAGCCGTCGGCGGAAACTGCTGCAACATTTGAACGGCTGCTGATCGACGCAGGCGTGTCCGAAGAAAAGCGGACGGCTCTGCTGGCGGACGACAACTAGGATGGACGCGGTCGAGCTGGCGAGACAGATTGCAGCCGACCTTCACCGGCAGGCCGTTGCGAACGGCCATGATCCTTGGCGGCCTTATGAATTCGCCATTGCCGAAGCTCAGCGGCGCGGATTGGATGTCGAGCCGACCGCTGCGGGCTCGGTAATGCTTGACGGTGGCCGCGCAACCGTCGTTGCCGCAGACAGCCTCATCTTGCACGAAAATATTGGGACGGTGTTCGAGCAGGCATTTCTCGTCGCCCATGAAATAGGTCACATCGAACTTGGTGACGACGTTGCCGATGAGCCGGCGCGCGACATCGATCTGGCAAGGGCGGCAGAATCTTCGCCCGTCGGCGTTGATCGGGTTGTTGACTACGGACGCCGGCAGAGGCGCGAGGTCCAGATGGATCTGTTCGCGCGCGAGTTTCTTCTGCCGCGCGGACTCGTCCGCAAACTTCACCTTGAAGATGGTCAGACCGCGACCGAGATTGCAGCGCGGATTGGGGCACCGTTCGATCTGGTTGCCCAGCAACTCTTCGATGCTCTCTTGCTGCCGGAAATAGTGGCTGCGGTCGAAGCTGAAACCATCGAACGTCCCCTGAATCCGCTTCAGGCAACCGCAGCCGCGCATCGTGGCGAGGCATTTCTGCTTGAAGCAGGACCCGGCACTGGCAAGACCCAGACGCTGACTGCCCGTGTCGAGGGGCTCCTGGCGGAAGGCGTCGATCCGCGACGGATATTGCTCCTCACTTTCTCCAACAAGGCCGCTGGTGAGATGGCGGAACGGATCGGCCGCAAGCACAAAGCTGCCGCCGCAGCGATGTGGATCGGCACGTTTCATGCTTTCGGTCTCGATATCATCCGACGGTTTCACATCGAACTGGGCCTGCCGAAAGATCCCCGGATGATGGATAGGACCGAGGCGGTCGAGCTTCTTGAAGCCGAATTCCCGCGTCTTGGCCTCAACCATTATCGCAACCTTTATGATCCGACGCAGATCATCGCCGACATGCTGGCGGCAATCTCCCGCGCCAAGGACGAGGTAGTCAACGAAGCACGCTATGCCGAACTGGCGGAAGCGATGCTTGTGAGCGCCGCAACGCCAGACGAACGCGTGGCGGCGGAGCGTGCGGCGGAGGTTGCCCGCGTCTACGCGGCCTATGAGGAATTAAAGCGGCAGGCGCATTGTGTCGATTTTGGCGACCTTGTCTCGATGCCCGTGCGTTTGCTCGAAGGGAATCTCGAGATCCGCACGCATCTTCAGGCGCAATATGACCATGTTCTGGTCGATGAATATCAGGACGTGAACCGTAGCAGCGTCCGCCTGATTACGGCCCTGCGAAGTGATGGGCGCAATCTCTGGGTGGTCGGAGATGCCAAGCAGTCAATTTATCGGTTTCGGGGTGCGTCATCGTTCAACATGACGCGCTTCGGAACGTCCGATTTTCCCGGTGGTGTGCGTGGCCGCCTGAAGCGTAATTATCGATCGGTCGATGAAGTGGTGCAGGCCTTCTCAGCCTTCGCCATTCGCATGAAGGCTGGAGACCAAGATAGCGGCCTCGAATCCGAGCGTGGCCGGTGCGGGGCATCTCCTCAACTCCGCACGGTCGACCAATCGCCACAGCAGACGGTGGCGCTTGCCGATGCAATCGAGGAAATGCGCCAGGCCGGGCACAACTATCGTGACCAGGCTGTGCTGTGCACTGGAAATGAAAAGCTCTCAGAGCTTGGGCAGGATTTGGAACGCCTTGGCGTTCCGGTTCTTTTTCTGGGCAGTCTTTTCGAGCGGCCAGAAATCAAAGAGCTTTTGTCGTTGCTGACAATTCTCACCGATCGGCGAGCAATGGGATTGGTTCGTGCAGCGTGCATGTCGGAGTTCGAGATGCCGATCTCTGATGTTGACGCGCTATTTGATCACCTGCGCGCAGTGGACTCTATTCCAGGGGCATGGCTGGGCGAATTAGGTGCGATCACCGGCCTGTCTGAGACTGGCAGCGCGGCTTTGAGGGCTGTTGCGGCTGCAATGCGTGGCTTCGACCAGAGCGACGCACCCTGGACGGTGTTGGCAACGTTGTTGCTCGATCGAACCCGTATCGCGGCACGCATCGGTGGTTCGAGTGACATCGCCGAGCGCACCCGTGGCCTCGCGATCTGGCAGTTCATGAATTTCCTGCGTGTGCAGCCGGGCGGTAAGGGGCTCCCCATTGTTCGGCTCCTTGATCGGGTGCGCCGACTTGTTCGGTTAGGCGATGATCGTGATCTGCGGCAACTGCCTGCCGCCGCGCAGGGGCTCGATGCCGTGCGGCTGATGACCATTCACGGGGCAAAGGGACTTGAGTTTCACGTCGTGCATGTGCCGGGTCTCAATGGCGACACCATTCCCAGGACGCCACAAGCACCGCCGTGCCCGCCGCCAGATGGGATGGTCGAAGGAGCTCAGGGCCGTGCGCTTGATGTGTTCCGCGCAGGTCATGCCGAGGAACAGGAATGTTTGTTCTATGTCGCGCTGTCTCGCGCCCGCGACCGCCTGTTTCTGTACGCGCCAACCCAGAAATCAAATGGCCATAACCGGCCGTTGTCGAGTTTCCTCGACCGGTTAGGATCGGGGCTGACGCGAACGAAGATCAACCCAACCAGAACCTTGCCGCCCGCACCTGAGGCCGGCGACATCACGCTCGTCGTCGACGGTGCCCTTCGATTTACCGGGGCGCAGATTGGGCTCTACGAACGCTGTCCAAGACGATTCTTTTACACTCACATCCTCCAGGTCGGCGGGCGTCGGACGGCAACGGCCTTCATGCAGATGCACGAAGCGGTCAGAACCGTCTTCCAGGCTGTGATTGCTGACGCGCGCATCATCGGCGGAGCAAGCGACTTGGAAGGGCAGATCGCCAACGCGTTTGCTGTGCATGGGCTGGCGGATCACGGCTATGTCTCGGAGTATAAGGGGTTCGCCACCTCAATGATCCAGTATTTCCTCGCGGCGCGCGAGGGCCACACGCCAGAGACGCCTGCGGCTCTCAGCATTGCGTTTGGCGCCGAGGAAATTATCGTGCGCCCAGATGAGGTTCTGGTGCGATCTGATGGCAGCCGCACGCTTCGGCGGGTTCAAACAGGACATTTTCGCCATTATGTAGCTGCCGCCACCGGTCGAATTGGCCTTGTACTTTTCGCTGAGCTCTGGCAGGAAGGTGCCGGTTTTATCGTTATCCGACAGGTCAACATGGCGCAGCACTTCCTGCTCTCCGCGGCCGCGCGCTCGCTCAGCGCGGCCAAGATCCTTCGG
>CAINEA010000206.1 GCA_903847525.1 uncultured Acetobacteraceae bacterium
CTGGCGGATGCGGGCGCGGCGAGCCTCGCGAGCGGCCTCGGTCGCCAGATCGCGCAGAAGCGTTGCCAGGCCGATGCCGCGGGAACGAGCCTGCGCCTCCAGTTCATGGCGCACGTCGTCGTCCAGGCGAATGGAGATGGGTACACCCATGTAGTGACCTATGTGTTGGACAATAAGAACTACGAAGATGTAGTGCGCCTGGAGAAGTCGCGCAAGGCTTACGCGGATTGGGTTGGCGGATTACCGCCGGCGGCGGGGTTGGGCGTTCACGAAGGCGCGGAGGACGGCGTTGATGCGGGTTTGGTAGCCGGGGCCGTCGGCGCGGAACCAGTCGAGGATTTCCTGGTCGAGGCGGAAGGTGAGTTGGACCTTGGCGCCGGGCCAGGCGATGCGGACGCGGGAGAAGGAGGGACCGTCCGGCGGGGTGCTGGTTGCCGACGGTGGGTGGAGGGGTTCTCCGTTGGGGCCGAACGCCGCGAGGGCCTCGGCGAGTTCGGCGTCGGTCATGTGCTGGGGGTCTTTTGGCTCGTGCATGCAGGCAGTCTAACAACCGCCAAATTTCGCGTCATCTTTTATAACTACAAAAGTAGCTACCGGCGTAGCAACATCTGTAGGGATCGAACGTTTCGATAAAAAAAGGGCGACGCACCGTGTGCATCGCCCTTTATCTTAAGTCGAGGGTTCCAAGGGCAAGCCCTTGGCGGGGTCGAGGGGCAGAGCCCTCGCCTTGCTTCCTAGTTAGGCACTCTTCTTCATGATCTCGTCCGCCACGTTGCGCGGCACCGGATCATAGTGATGGAACTGCATCGTGAACGAGGCGCGGCCCTTGGTCATGGAGCGCAGGTCGGAGATATAGCCGAACATCTCCTTCAGCGGCACGTGGGCGCGGACCAGGATGGTGGAGCCCGAGCTGTCCTGGCTCTGGATCATGCCGCGGCGGCGGTTGAGATCGCCGACGCAGTCGCCGACATGGTCCTGCGGGGTGGTCACCTCGACGTCCATGATCGGTTCGAGGATGATCGGGCCGGCTTTCTTCATACCCTCACGGAAGCAGGCTTTTGCTGCAATTTCAAAGGCCAGGGCAGAGGAGTCGACGTCGTGGTACTTGCCGTCCACCAGGGTGTACTTGAAGTCCACCGTGGGGAAGCCGGCGAGCACGCCGGTGTCGGCCTGGACGCGGATGCCCTTTTCGACGGCTGGGATGTATTCCTTCGGAACCGTGCCGCCGACGACCTTGTTTTCAAAGGAAACACCGGCATTGCGCTCGGTCGGTTCGAAGACCACCTTGACCTCAGCGTACTGGCCGGAGCCGCCCGACTGCTTCTTGTGGGTGTAGATTTCGGTGTGCGACTTGGTGATGGTCTCGCGGTAGGCCACCTGCGGCGCGCCGATGTTGCAGTCCACGCCGTATTCCCGGCGCAGGCGGTCGATGATTATTTCCAGATGCAGTTCGCCCATGCCGGACAGGATGGTCTGGCCGGATTCCTGGTCGGTCTTCAGACGCAGGCTGGGGTCCTCGCCGGCCAGCTTCTGCAGGCCGAGGGTCATCTTTTCAACGGCTTCCTTGGTCTTCGGCTCGACGGAGATGTCGATGACCGGGACCGGGAAGGCCATGCGCTCGAGCACGACGGGATCATCGGACGAGGCGAGCGTGTCGCCGGTGCCGGTGTCCTTCAGGCCCACGAAGGCGGCGATGTCGCCGGCGGAGACTTCCTTGATTTCCGCGCGCTTGTCGGCGTGCATCTGGAACATGCGGCCGATACGCTCGCGGTGGTCCTTGGTGGTGTTCATCACGGTATCGCCGGATTTCAGCGTGCCGGCATAGACGCGCACGAAGGTCAGGGCGCCGTACTTATCGTTGATGATCTTGAACGCGAGGCCGGCAAACGGAGCGTCCGGGTTGGCCTTGATTCGGCGGCGATCGGAGAACTCACCGTCCTCCTCGCCTTCCTCGGCGGCGACCGAGATGCCGGGAACGTCGATCGGGGAAGGCAAATAGTCCAGAACCGCGTCTAGCAGCGGCTGCACGCCCTTGTTCTTGAAGGCTGTTCCGCACAGAACCGGGCGGAAGGCGCCGGAGATGGTGCCGAGCTTGATGCAGCGCTTCAGGGTCTCGACCGAGACGTCGCCCTTCTCGAAATACTCTTCCATCGCCTTGTCATCGACGCCGACGGCGGTGTCGAGCAGGAGTTGACGGTATTCCTTGGCCTGTTCGACCAGGTCCTCAGGGATAGGCTCATCGTGGAACTTGGCGCCGAGATCGCCGCCTTCCCAGACAATGGCCTTCATCTCCACGAGGTCGACGACGCCGATGAATTTGTCCTCGATGCCGATCGGCAGCTGCAAAGGCAGCGCGATGATGTCGAGCTTGTCCTTCAGGGTGGCGAAGGCGCGGTAGAAATCGGCGCCGGTGCGGTCGAGCTTGTTGATGAAGATGATGCGCGGGACGTTGTAGCGGTCGGCCAGGCGCCAGTTGGTCTCGGACTGCGGCTGCACGCCGGCAACGCCCTCGATGATGAACACGGCGCCGTCGAGCACGCGCAGGCTGCGGTTCACTTCGATGTTGAAGTCGATGTGGCCGGGGGTGTCGATGATGTTGATGCGGTGGTCTTTCCACTCGCACGTCACGGCGGCGGAGGTGATGGTGATGCCGCGCTCACGCTCCTGGTCCATGGAGTCGGTGGTGGGGTTGCCGTCATGGACCTCACCGATCTTGTGGGAGAC
>CAINEA010000207.1 GCA_903847525.1 uncultured Acetobacteraceae bacterium
ATCGGCTATCTTTCCAAGGGGGATGAGGGCGCTTTCTTCAACCGCGAAGCGGAGCTGCGAAGCCTGAACGCCACTCTTGCTGACTACCCGACGGCCGTGCTCGTGCTGGCTGGTCCGCCGAGCTGCGGCAAGTCAGGTGCGCACGCCGTGCGTTTCCTCGTCCTTAGGGTATGTGCAGTGTTGACGTTTCCGTGATGCAGCGCTGCTGAAGCAGCTTGTGGCGGGCACGAAGCAGTCGCCGCGGCAGTTGAAGATCAGGCCGGTGGAATCCATCACGACTCCGGTGCCGAAGGCCGAGTGCAGGCTGGGGGTCATGGAGACGCAGTTGCGGTCCTTGTCGATGATGGAAATCTGGCTGGTGTCGCCCTGGTGGGAGGCACTGCCGGCGAGGTAGTTGGAGTTATCAAAGGCCTCGCGGATGCGGGTCTTCGAGAGCACTTCGTCCCACGGGATATGGATGAAATCGGCGTCGCCGAGATAGCGTTCGCGGTCGGCGTAGGCGAGTTTGGCTGCTTCGATGCAGAGGTGGATGTAATCGGCCGAGTTGTGGCCGAGGGCGCGCAGGTTGTGCGGTTCGAGCAGGTTGTAGAGGACGAGTTCGGTGGCGCCCTGGCAGGAGGACCCATTCTTGTAAACCTGATAGCCGCGGTAGTTGACGGAAATGGGTTCGCCGACCTGCACCTGATAGCGGGCGAAATCTTCGTAGCGGAAGAGGCCGCCGTTGCGTTCGGAGAAATCGGCAAGGGTGCGGGCGAGGGCGCCTTTGTAGAATTCGTCGGGGTCGGCCATGGCGCGCATGGTGGCGGCGAGGTCGGGGTTGCGGAAGATGTCGCCGGGTTTGAGGTCGCGGCCGTTGGGGAAGAAGATGGGGTGGCGGTGGAGCTTGGGCCCGTGGATGGGGAAGAATTCGAGGAAGTATTCGCTGACGGGGAAGCCCTTTTCGGCGAGTTCGATGCCGGCGGCGGAGACGTCGGCAAAGGACATGGTGCCCCAGCGGCTGAGGAGGGTGTGGCAGGCGGCGGGGACGCCGGGGACGGTGCCGCAGAGGAGGCCTTCGCTGACGGGGATTTTGCCGTTGTTGTTGCGGCGATACCAGTCGATGGTGGCGAGCTGCGGGGTGGTGCCGCTGGCGTTGATGGCCCAGACTTTCTTGTCGCGGGCGGAGTAGGCGAGGATGTTGGAATCGCCGCCGATGCCGGTCATGGCGCAGTCGGTGACGGCGAGGACGGCCATGGCGGCGACTGCGGCGTCGAAGGCATTGCCGCCGTCGAGGAGGATGCGTTCGGCCGCCTGGGTGGCTTGGGGCTTGCGGGTGGAGATGGCGTAGGTGGATCCGCGCAGGACCGGGCGTGTGGTGGCCATGGATTTCACTATAAACCTGCCAGGCATGCGCTACGGGAGATTGAGAGCCGGGCGGGTCAATGGGATTCGGATCCTGGGAACTCGGCTGTCAGGATGTTGAGAACCTGGCTGCGAAGTCCCGGAATATCGTCGATGGCGGTGTCCCACTGGACAAACCAAAGAATC
>CAINEA010000208.1 GCA_903847525.1 uncultured Acetobacteraceae bacterium
CTGCACCCCCGTAAGGGGACTCGTCCCCTTAACCCCCTTGACGGGTTTATGGGGAAAGGGGGCATGGCCCAGCCCATCAATGGCTTCGTCGGTTGCTCCCCCTTTCCCCATAAACCTAGCAGGGTCCAGGGAACGAGTTCCCTGGCGGAGTGCATGGGCAGAGCCCCTGCTGGGGTCTGGGGCAAAGCCCCAGCCATGACCCAACTGCGGGAACAGGTCGCGGAGGTCTACCGCGAGATGGCGCGTCTGGGCATCAACGCCGGCAGTGCCGGCAATGTCAGTGCCCGGACCCAATCGGGCATGGTCATCACCCGGTCCGGTGCCTCGGCCGAGACCATCTCGGCCGATGGCGTGGTCGCCATGAGCCTCGACGGCACCGTGGAAGGTTCTATCGTTCCGTCGAGTGAGTGGCACATGCACGCCGCGATCTACCGCGGCAACAAGCGTGCCGGCGCCATCGTGCACACCCATGCGGATGCCTGCACCGCGCTGGCCTGCCTGCACGAACCGTTGCCGGCGTTCCACTACATGGTGCTCTCCTTCGGCGGCAGCGACGTGCGCTGCGCCCCCTATGCGACCTTCGGCACCCCGGAACTCGCCGAACTAGCGGCCGGGGCGATCCAGGGCCGCAGCGCCTGCCTCCTGGCCAACCACGGCATGATCGTCCACGGCCCCGATCTGCAAGCCGCGCTCAGATCCGCGATCCTGCTGGAAACCCTCTGCCGGCAATATCTGCTCGCCCGCTCCGCCGGCACTCCGCGCCTGTTGACCCCCGCGGACATGAAGGCCGCCCGCGAGCGGTTCAAGAACTATGGGCCAAAAGCCAAATAAGGCCGGACCTGCCCAAATCGCCAGCGCTTCTCATATCCGTCTCGGAAGCCATGGCACGGCCATTTATCCTAAAACCTGAGACAAATCCTTCCAAAGTCCCATATTCGTCTCAGCCCCCGTTGCGACTTTGTCCATCCTGGGTCTGAAATCCAACCCGCACCGCAGCCGTGAATCTCAACGCCGTCTCACATCCCATTTCATGTTTATATTTCCAAAGACATGAGATCACCCGAATAACGGCCATCTCATTCCATCCTCTCGCGGCGAGGAAGCCGCCTCCTTCGATTCACCCTATAGTTAGTATATAGGTCACTATATATAACTGTCTACCAAAAACACCATCCCGAAGCTACAGCGGAAAAGCGCAGCTCGATCCGCCAACGAAAGCTCCCCGGCACGGACATGTATCGGGTTCATCGGACGGCGAGACCCGCGCTCCCATCGCGCCCGTACCGAAACCCTGCCCGGCAACGGCGAAGCGTGAAAGTGGACACCCAGCGCGCCCTCCGTTGCGGTTGGATCACTTCAAGGAAAACATACCACCCGCGGGTCAATGGCGGGTTGCCGAAAGCCGGTGTGCGGCCATCTGTCTCAGATGATCAACACCACCATCGCCGTTTTCGCGCTCGCCCTCCTGCTCGGCGGCATGATCTTCTTCGCCGCCGTGATGGCACCCCTGGTGTTCACCAGGCTGCCCGCCAGCCAGGCGGGTACATTCATCCGCGCGGTGTTTCCGGTTTATTACCTGTACGTTCTGGCGACGTCCGTCATCGCGGCCCTGGCCCTGGCGACACGATGGGATGGCGCGGTGATGGCCGTCGTAGCCTTGCTAACGATCTGGCTGCGTCAGGGATTGATGCCGCGGATCAACACCCTCAGCGACGCCGCGCGATCCGGCGACAGCGCGGCCAAACGACGTTTCGACGCGGCGCACCGGATGTCGGTGGTGCTCAACGTGGCGCAGATCATCGCCATCGGTGTCGTACTCGCGCGGGTGGCGGCATGACCGGCGACATCGGCCACGTCGCGGTCATCGGCGCCGGAATCGCCGGTCTCGCCTGTGCCACCACGTTGGCGCGGGCGGGGGTCGGTGTCACATTGCTGGAGAAATCGCGCCGGCCGGGCGGCAGGGTCGCCACCCGCCGCGTGGAAGGCCTCGCGTTCAATCACGGCGCGCAGTTCGCCACAGCCCACGGGCCGGATTTCACGGCCCTGCTGGCCGGGCTTGTCACGCAAGGCATCGCGGCAAGCTGGCCCACAGCCGGTGGCGAGGGCCGGCGGATGTCGTTCCTCCCCGGCATGTCCGCCCTGCCCGCTTCCATGGCGGAGCAGGCGGAGATTGCCGGCGCAGAACTGCGCACAGGGCGTCACGCCGCGTTCTTGCACCGCACCGATGGTCGCTGGCAGGTTCGCCATCTCAATGCCGCCGATATCCGCCCGGGTGCCACGGCTCGCGAGGGCGGTGAACTGTCCGGGCCATTCGGCGCAGTGCTGATCGCACTTCCCGGCCATCAGGCGGCAAGCCTGCTCGCCACCACCGGGCATCGCTTCGCCGACCTGGCGAACGCTGCGGTCATGGCCCCGTGCTGGGCGGTGATGGCGCGATTTGCCGATCCCGTCGGCGGTTGCGACGTGCGGCGGAGCACCACGTCGCCGATCGCCTGGGCGGCGCGGGAGGGCTCGCGCCCCGGCGCCGAAGCAGCGGCGGACCACTGGGTTCTGCACGCGAGCGCAAACTGGAGCAGGGCGCATCTGGAGGACAGCGCGGAAGTCGCAGGAGCGGCGCTGATCGCAGCATTTCGCGCGGAGACCGGGGCCACGGCACCCGACCTCGTCCTGGCGCATCGCTGGCGCCACGCCCTCGCCGAGACGCCGCTAGGTCAGGCCTGCCTGTGGGACGATGCCGACCGGCTCGGAGTTTGCGGCGATTGGTGCCTCGGCGGGCGCATCGAGGCGGCCCATGACAGCGGCGTTGCCCTCGCCTGCGCCGTGCTCGCCGCCGGATAGCCGGCCGATCCAGCCATGGTGCAACTGGTCTGGTTCAAACGCGACCTGCGCACAGCCGATCACCGCCCGCTGGCCGAAGCCGCGGCCTGCGGGCCGGTCCTTCCGCTGTATGTGGCCGAGCCGGAATACTGGGCACAGCCGGACACGTCGCGCAGACAATATCTGGCGGTGCGCAGCGCGCTGGCCGAGCTGTCCTTGCGGCTGGAACAATTGGGCGCGCCACTGATCGTCCGCACCGGCACGGTGGTGGAGTGCCTGGGCCGCATCCACCGTGCCATCGGCCTGAAGCGCATCCTGGCGCATGAGGAGACCGGCAACGCATGGACCTTCGCCCGTGACCGCGCGGTGCGCCACTTTTGCCGCGAGGCGGGCATCGCGTTCGTCGAATATCCGCAATTCGGCGTGGTGCGCGGACTGCGCGACCGCGACGAATGGGGGAGGCGCTCGGCGGCCATCCTGCGCATGCCGTTGCTCCCTGAACCGGCCCATCTGATCCCTGCCACGCGAGTGCCCCCAGGCGTTCTTCCCTCACCGGAACAACTCGGCCTGGCCCCGGATGGCTGCGATCGACCACAGCCGGGCACGCGGCGATCGGCGCTGGCGCTGCTTGAAAGCTTCTTCGCCGGTCGCGGAGCGAATTACCGTCGGGCGATGTCGAACCCCCTGGCCGGGGCCGATGCGTGTTCACGCCTCTCCGTGCCGCTTTCCACCGGCGCGATCTCGATCCGCGAGGCGCTGGCGAGATGCCATGCCGCGCGCAGAGAGAAAATTGCGATCCCGCTCACCGCCATCGATAGCCTGATCTCCCGGCTGCATTGGCATTGCCACTTCATCCAGAAGCTGGAAAGCGAGCCGCAGATGGAGCACCGCTCGGTGCACCCGGCACATCAGCGGGCGCGGGTGGCAACGGCCGACAACGACCCGACGCTGCTGGCCTGGGCCACGGGGCACAGCGGATATCCGTTCGCCGATGCCTGCATGCGCTCGCTGATCGCCACGGGCTGGCTGAATTTCCGAATGCGGGCGATGGTAACGAGCTTCGCGGTCCACCATCTGGGCTTGGACTGGCACGCCTGCGGCGTGCACCTCGCCCGGCTGTTCACCGATTACGAGCCCGGCATTCACTGGCCGCAGCTGCAGATGCAAGGCGGGCAGACCGGGATCAACACGCCGCGCATCTACAACCCGGTCAAGCAGGGGCTGGATCAGGATCCGACCGGTGCCTTCACCCGGCGCTGGATGCCGGAACTGGCGGAGATGCCGCTGACGCTGCTGCAAACGCCTTGGCTGGCCGGCACCGGTCAGCCTGCCCCGGTCATCGACCCCGGCCATGCCATCCACGACGCCCGTGCCCGCCTGAGCCTGGTGCGCGCCGAACCAGGCTACCGGGCCGCATCGGAGGCGGTATTCCGCAGGCATGGCAGCCGCACCCGCAGGCTGGAGGATGATCACCCGGAGCGCGATCGGGCGATCAGGACGGAGAAGGCAGCGATGGCGAAGCGACAACTGGCGTTGAAGCTTTGAGCCCCTCAGAACGCGATCTGCACGCCCATATGGTCGAACAGCAGCCCGGTCTGTGACGGGATCAGCGCATCGAGCACGCCGATCAGCCGGGCAGCGGATTGCTCCGGCGTCTGCACGTCGAGCCCGGTCTTGGCGAACGGGCCGGACAGGCCGGTATCGACGGTACCCGGATGCAGCGCCACGCAGATGGCCTGTTTCTGGGTTCGTGCCAGTTCGACGGCAGCCGTTCGCATCAGCTGATTGAGCGCCGCCTTCGCCGCGCGATAGCTGTACCAGCCGCCGAGCCGGTTGTCGGAAATGCTGCCGACGCGGGCGGAGAGCGTGGCGAACACCGCCCGCTCCCCGCGCGCCAGCAGCGGCAGGAAATGCTTCATCAGAAGTGCCGGCCCGGTGGCGTTGACGGCGAAGCTGTAGGCCAGATGCGCAGGATCGATTTGCCGCAATGCCTTTTCAGGCTGGAAAAGCTTGTTGTGCAAGAAACCGGTGGCGTCGATCACCAGATGCAGGCCCGGGCCCACTGCCCCGGCCGCGGCGGCAATGCTGGCTTCATCGAGCAGATCAAGCCCTGGCGTGGTGGCGCGCCCGATGCGGGTAACCTCGCCGCGCGCGGCCAGGATGCCGGCCAGCGCCGCCCCGATGCCGCCGGTGGCGCCAATCACCACGGCTTTCAACGCCACAGCTTCCGCGCCACCAAAAACGCTCGATAGGCCCATTCTGCCAGGGTTCCAAAGGGCGGCATGACGAGCAGCCAGCCAAGCCATTTGAAGCCCGGCATCATCCGCCACATCGCGGCAAACGCTTTCGCCCCGCTGAGCAATGTGCCGGAGGACGTGCGCACATGCATCCGTGCCAATGCCGCCTGCGGCGTCAATCCTGGCCCCAGCTCGGCCCCGCCGCGCGTGACATCAACCCACTCGAAGCGCTCCGTGCCCGGCCGTGACCGATAGAATGCAATCTCGCGCGAGCACACCGGGCACCCGCCATCGTAATACACCTGCAAATCCGCCACGCGCGTCAAAGCCGCCGTGCCGCACGGACGGCGGCCTTGCTGCCGGCACCGACGGCCCAGACCCAAAGGCGGAGCAGGCCGGTATAGGCGGATGGGTGCAGTGCCCGTGCCTCGTCACGATGATCAACCTCATCCTCCTGACAGTTGCGCAACGCCGCCCGCAACGCGCCGCCCGGCCCATCCAGCGGCAGCTTGCGGATCTGCTCCTCGTAATGAAGATCAACGAACGTCTCGACCGCATCGATCGTGGCGTAGACTGCAGGACTGCCGGCCAGCGCCGGCAGAAACCCGGTCAGCCAGCCCGCCACCCGCCAGACCGGCAGCAATACGCTGCGCTCACCGGACGGCAGCAATGTGTCGAGCAGATCGAGATGGTCCTGTTCCGTGGCCATATGCGCCTCGGCAAACCGGCGCACCGCCGGATCACGCGAGCCTGCGAGGATGCCGCGATAGATCATGACTGCCCCGGTCTCGCCGGCGTGGTCGGAGCGGATATCGCGGACAAGGCCCGGCACGCTGGACGAAAGCTGCATGAGGGTGTCGGCATTGAAGGACATGGCGATGTTCATGTCCGCGATATTGCCCCGTCGGCCGTGAATGCAAGCATGGCGCCCCGTGGCAGGCGCTCCATCGCCGCTCCCCGGCTTCATCGCCCGGGACTTGGCTTAATCCACAGGTGTGCGACAGTCTCGCCAACTGGCCCGCCGCATCGGGCGGCTTTCTGCCGATCGCGGCAATAACGGACCCTGTCCCGGGAGCGAACCATGTCCACCAACGGCCCAAACACCCAAACACCCTCTGGCAACACCGCCTTTGCGGACCCGGAGCTCGGCTTCGACCCCGACGCGCTCCGCGAAAAATACCGCCACGAGCGCGACCGGCGCCTGCGGCCCGACGGCATCGACCAGTACGTGGAGGTCAAGGGCGATTTCCGCCACTACATCGACGACCCCCATGTCGAGCCCGGCTTCACCCGCGCGCCCCTCACCGATGAGGTCGATGTCCTGATCATCGGCGGCGGCTTCGGCGGCCTGATGGCCGGCGCCCATCTGCGCCAAGCCGGCATCGACCGCATCCGCATCATCGAGAAGGGCGGCGATTTCGGCGGCACCTGGTACTGGAACCGCTACCCCGGCGCGCAATGCGACATCGAGGCCTATATCTACCTGCCGCTGCTGGAGGAGACCGGCTACCTGCCGAAGGAAAAATACGCCTTCCAGCCCGAGATCTACGAACACGCCCAGCGCATCGGCAAAACCTTCGATCTCTACCGCCAGGCCTGCTTTCAGACCGAGATCCGTGAACTGCGCTGGCTGGAGGACGAAAGCAAATGGCTGATCACCACCAACCGCGACGACCGCATGAAGGCGCGCCACGTCGTGATGTCGAACGGCCCGCTCAACCGCCCGAAACTTCCCGCCATTCCCGGCATCGATAGTTACAAGGGCCACAGCTTCCACACCAGCCGCTGGGACTACGGCTATACCGGCGGCGATACCAACGGCAATCTGAACAAGCTCGCCGACAAGCGCATCGCCGTCATCGGCACCGGCGCCACCGCCATCCAG
>CAINEA010000209.1 GCA_903847525.1 uncultured Acetobacteraceae bacterium
CGACCCCGATCGGCTGTCCCCGCGCGAGGCGCTGGAAAAACTCTATTTGCTGAAATCGCTGCTGCCTGTTCCCGGCGGAGAAATGCTGGACTAGCATCCTGGTTATGTTGACACCCACCCCCCTGCCGAGTGCCCCGGAAGCCGCTGTTGGCGTGCTGATCGATGCGTTGTCGGTGCTGTCCCTTGAGCATGGCGGCAAGATCCCGCGCGATGCCGCCCTCGCCGCTTTCCGTCGCCATCTGGCAAGGATCCAGACCCATGTGCGGGAAGCCTTCGAACAGGATCAATTGACCGGGCTGCAGGCCGGGCGCCTGCTGGCGGCGCTGACCGACGGAGTGATCGACGAATTATATAACTATGTTACCTCCCGCACGGTGCTGGGTCCGCCGGACCGGCTCAGCCTGGCGGCGACGGGTGGATATGGGCGCGGGCTGCTGGCGCCGTTCAGCGATATCGATCTGCTGTTCCTGACGCCGAAACGGCCGAATAAGCACACGTTGCAGGTGGTGGAGTTCATCCTGTATTTCCTCTGGGACCTCGGGCTGAAGGTCGGGCATGCCACGCGCTCGATCGATGAATGCCTGAGCGAGGGGGCGAAGGACGCCACCATTCGCACATCGTTGCTGGACGCGCGCCACCTGACCGGCGAGGCGGCGTTGTTCCAGGATTTCCACAAGCGCTTCCGTGCCGCCTGCGTGAAGGCCGGCGCGCGTGACTATATCGCTGCCAAGCAGGCCGAGCGCGACGTGCGCCATCGCCGCTACGGCGACAGCCCGTTCGTCGTGGAGCCGAACATCAAGGAAGGCCGCGGCGGCCTGCGCGATCTGCAGACGCTGTACTGGCTGGCGCGCTACGTGTTCGATGCGCAGACCATGGCGGAGATCGCCGGTCTGGATGCGCCGGGCGGTTCGATCATCACCGACATCGAGGCCAAGCACGCGCGCCGGTCCTGGGAGTTCCTGTGGACCGTGCGGTTCCACCTGCACTATGTGGCCGGGCGGGCGGAGGATCGGCTGACATTCGACCTGCAGCCGGTGGTGGGTGCCCGCATGGGCTACACGCGGCATGGCCGCCAGGATGGGGTGGAGCGCTTCATGCGCCACTATTTCCTGACCGTGCGCGAAGTAGCCCGGCTGACGCGGGTGCTGGAACCGGCGATCGTGCGTGCCGCGCTGGGTCCGCCGGCGATCACCCGCCAGACCGACAAGGCACTGGAGGCGGCGGGCTTCGTGCTGGCCGACGGCAAGCTACTGACCATGCCGGGGCGGGATTTCACCGCCGATCCGACGCAGATGCTGCGCATCCTGATCGTGGCGCGCGATCGCGGATTGGATCTGCATCCGCTGGCGATCCGTGCGTTGATCCGCAACGAACGCCGCGCGATCGGCCTGCGCGACGATCCGCAGGCGGCTGCGCTGTTCATGGACCTTCTGTGCGGTCGCAACGCCGAGCACGCCGACGGCGCACGCTGGCTGTCGATCCTGAACGAAACCGGGTTCCTCGGCCGCTATCTGCCAGATTGGGGCCGCATCGTCGGGCAAATGCAGTTCGACACCTACCACGTCTTCACTGTCGATGAGCACACGATCGAGGCGGTGAAGGTGCTGAATACGATGGAGCGCGGCGAGATGGCGGAGGTCGCCCCCGTCGCCTCCGCGCTGATCCATGAACTGCAGTCGCGTCGGGCGCTGTATCTGGCGATGATCCTGCACGACATCGCCAAGGGCCGCGGCGGCGATCATTCGGCGCTCGGCGCGGATATCGCGTTGTATGTCGGGCCGGCGCTGGGGCTGTCGGCCGAAGAAACCGAAACGGTTTCCTGGCTGGTGCTGCATCATCTGCTGCTGAGCCAGACCGCGTTCAAGCGCGACATCGACGATCCCAAGACCATCCTGGACCTGGCGGACGTGATCCAGTCGCCGGAGCGCCTGCGCCTGCTGCTGGTGCTGACGGTGGCCGACATGCGGGCGGTTTCGTCCAAGGTGTGGAACAACTGGAAAGCGACGCTGCTGCGGGAGTTGTATGCGCGCGTGGCGGAAGTGCTGGCCGGCGGCCTGTCCACCACCGAGCGCGACGTGCGGGTGCAGCGGGCCAAGCAGGCTGCCTGCGCGATGCTGGCGGGCTGGCCTGAGGCGGACATGGAGATGTTCACCGGGCTCGGCTACCCCGGCTACTGGCTGTCCTTCGATCCGGAAACCCATGCGCGCCATGCAAGGCTGATCCGGGATGCGGAGATGCGCAAGACGCCGCTGACGGTGGACACCCAGCCGCTGCCGGCGCGTGCGGTTACCGAGGTAACGGTGTACGCGGCAGATCATGCCGGGCTTTTCAGCCGGATCGCCGGTGCGCTGGCGATGGCCGGGGCCTCCATCGTGGATGCGCGCATCCACACCATGACCAACGGCATGGCGCTCGATACGTTCTGGATCCAGGACGCCGCCGGCGGCACGTTCGATGCGCCGCACCGTCTGGCGCGGCTTTCGGCCTTGATCGAGCAGGCGCTGTCCGGACGGATACGCCTGGCGAGTGAGATCAAGAAGATGTCGAAAAGCCTGATGGGCCAGCGCGTGCGCGCGATCCATGTCGCGCCGCGCGTGGTGATCGACAACCGGGCGTCCAATACCCACACGGTCCTGGAGGTGAACGGGCGCGACCGGCCCGGACTGCTGCACGACGTGACCTCGGCGATCAGCGAGCAGGGGCTGCAGATCGCATCCGCCCACGTGACAACCTACGGCGTGCGCGCGGTGGACGTGTTCTACGTCAAGGACGTGTTCGGCATGAAGGTGGAGAACGAGCGCAAGCTGCAGCCATTGCGCGAGGCCTTGCTGGCGGCGCTCGAGAACCCCGAGATTGCCGCGCCGGTTGCCGATGCCGACCCGCCGCGCAAGCGCCGCAGGGCCGCGGCGGAGTAGATTACCCGGCCCGCCTTGGCCGATCCGGGGGGGAGTTTCGATAGGTCATGATCCGGACGGCGCGATGATCCGGGTAGGATTGGCGAGCGAGACCGATTGGGACGGGTGGCGTGCTGCCACACGGGCCCTGGTTTTGGCCGGCGTGCCTGTCGAGGATGTGGTCTGGACCATCGGACAGGGCGACGGGCTGCCGGCAGCCACGGGTGGTTTCGGCGTTTCGCGTTCGCTGGTGGCATTGGCGCAGATGGCGATCCAGGCGCGGTTTCCGGCGCGCTTTGCCTTGCTGTACCGGCTGGTTGCGACACCGGACGAAGCGACGCACGCGAAGGCGCGCCGGCTGGCGTTGGCGGTGCGTGCCGAGGCGCATCGGATGCGCACGGAGCTTCGGTATCTGCCGATCGGGGACCGGTATGTCGGCTGGTATGCGCCCCGGCATTTCGTGCTGGAGGCGAACGCCAGGCTGCTGGCGAAGCGGTTTCCCGGGCTGGCTGTTTCGATCCTGACGCCGGATGGCAGCGCCCATTGGCCATACGGGCAACCACGGGGCGGGGAACCCGGCTTTGGGGCCGCGGCGGATCTGCGCGATGACGCCGATCTTCTCGCGTTCTGGCAGGACCGTGGCGGCGAGATCCTGACAGGGGCTAGTGCCGGTTCCTCGCTGCCGGCGGCGGAAAATCTGGATGAGGATCCAAGGCCGCCGGACCGGCCGGCGATCGGACCCGTCGTGCTGTCTCGCCGGATTTCCCCGGAACTGGTCCAGGCGTTGGCCGAGGCGGCCGCCTGCGCGCTTTGCGCGCTGGCCGCGCCGGCGACGCAGACGGTGTTTGGCGAAGGCCCCGATAACCCCCGGCTCATGTTCATCGGCGAGCAGGCCGGCGACCAGGAGGATGTGATCGGCCGGCCGTTCGTGGGGCCTGCCGGGCAATTGCTCGACCGGGCGATGGAAGAGGCGGGGATCGACCGCCGCCGTTGCTACATCACCAACGTGGTGAAGCATTTCAAGTTCGTGCCGCGCGGCACGCGGCGCATTCACCAGAAGCCGAATGCCGGCGAAATGTCGGCGTGCAGCGTCTGGCTGGACCAGGAGCGCGCCGTCCTGCGGCCGCAGCTGATCGTGCTGCTCGGGGCGACGGCGGCGCAGGCGGTGCTCGGACGGTTGGTAACGATCGGGCGCGAGCGCGGACG
>CAINEA010000210.1 GCA_903847525.1 uncultured Acetobacteraceae bacterium
TCGCATACCGCACGAGGTCTTTGGCGGAGATCTTGTCCACGCTTTCGCGCACGGCGGTACGCGGTGGACGGCGTTGCGGAAACTGATGTGTTCAGGTAGAAACCCTCCTGTCCAACCCCAAGGAACCAGATTCGAGGAGCCGCCTATGTCCCGCTTCGCCGCCGCACTGCAAGAAGAGATCCGCCGCCTGGCCCGCAAGGAGGTCAAGCAGATCTTGCGCGATCCCTCCGCCATCCTAATCGCCTTCCTGCTGCCGATCGTGCTGATCCTCGTCAATGGCTTCGGCATCTCGTTCGATGCGCGGCATATGAAACTGGCCGTGGTTGCCGCAGCGCCCGATGAGATGGTGCGCGGACTTACCCAGGCGCTGGCGGCATCACCCTACCTGGATCCGCGATCGGAGCCGGACATGGTGGCGGCGGAGCGGGCGATGGCGCGCGGCGAGGTGCGGGGTATCCTGGTCGCGCGCGAGGATTTCGGCTGGCGGTTGCGCAAGCGCGGCGCATCCCCTGCCCCGCTCGCGCTCGACATCAACGCCACCGATCCGAACACCGCCCGGCTGCTGGACGGTTATGTCTCGGGTGCGCTCGCGACCTGGCTGGCCGGCGAGGCGGGCGAGCGCCGGTTACGGGTTCCCGGCGGCGTGGAATTGCAGCACCGCTTCTGGTTCAATCCGGAACTGCGCTCAGCCGACGCGATCGTGCCCGGCATCATCGCCATGATCATGACCATGAGCGGAACGCTGCTGACCGCGCTGATCGTGTCGCGCGAATGGGAACACGGCACGATGGAGAGCATGCTCGCTTCCCCGGCGACGATGGCCGAACTGATCTTCGCCAAGCTCGGCTGCTACTTCGTGTTGGGCATGGGCAGCATGTTCCTGTCGCTGCTGCTGGCCGTGACGCTGTTCGAGATGCCGTTCCGCGGCAGCCTTGTTGCCCTGGTGCCCACGGCCGCGCTGTTCATGATCTTCGCGCTCGGACTGGGATTGTTCATATCCACGATCGCGCGCAACCAGTTCGTCGCCTCCCAGGCGGCGTTCCTGACCACGATGCTGCCGGCGATGATGCTGTCGGGGATGCTGTACGACATCGCCTCCATGCCGTACTGGCTGCAGGTCATTACCTATGCGGTGCCGGCGCGGTATCTGGTGTCGATCCTGCAGACCCTGTTTCTTGCCGGCGACGTCTGGCCGGTGCTGCTGCCGAACATGGCGGCCCTGGCCGTCGCGGCTTGCCTGGCGGTGAGCGCGACGCTCGCTGTTACCCGCCGGAGGCTCGACTAGGATGCTCCGCCGCATCATCGCCCTGCTGTTGAAGGAATTGGAGGGACTTTGGAAGGACCCCAAGACGCGTTTTGTCATCCTGATCCCGCCGCTGCTACAGGTCGTCCTGTTCGCGCATGCCGCGACCTATGATGTTTTCGATGTACGCCTTGGGGTTTGGAACGAGGATGGCGGCGCACAAGGCGCCGAACTCGTGCGCCGCTTTGCCGGGTCGCCCGCCTTCCGTATCGCCGCCGACATAACCGGTCCGGCCGAGGCAGCCGCTGCGATCAATGCCAA
>CAINEA010000211.1 GCA_903847525.1 uncultured Acetobacteraceae bacterium
GCCGGCCAGCATCTGCTCGCGGATCGCCTCATGCGTCAGGCGCTCATGCGCGGCATGCTGGTCCACCAACACGAGGGAGCCGTCCGAGGCGACGGCGATGACATAGGTGTCGAGCACCTGGGCGAGCGGTGCGCCGAGGGGATGCTCCGGCCGAGGTTCCATCGCCGGCAATACCCGCCCAGCGGGGCCCGCGGCAAGCGGCAGCCGGGCCTCGGCGAAACCGGCCCCGTAGCTGGGATGGGCCATGCTGGGGTGGGTCATTCTGGGGTTGGGGGGCGCCGGTTCCATCCCGGGCAAGGGCGGCGGCCGCCAGGCGGCCGGCGGGCGGCGGGATTGCAGCAGATGCAGCGCCGGGCGCGAGGCGTAGGCGCCGGCACTATCCTGCCCTCTGCCATCCGGCGAGGCAGCAAGGCTCGCTCCCGCGCCACCCGACAAGGCCGCGCGCAGGCCGCCGATGACCAGGGACCGGATGGCGGCGGCATCGCGGAAGCGCAGTTCGGTCTTGGCGGGATGGACATTGACGTCCAGTTCCTCGGCCGGCAGGTCGATGAACAGTGCCACCACCGGGAACCGGCCAGCGGCGATCACGTCCCGATAGGCTACCCGCACCGCGGTGCGCAGCACCGGATCGGCGACCGGGCGGCCATTGACCACCAAGGCCTGTGCGGCGCCGGTGGCGCGGGTGATGCTGGGGGCGCAGGCCAGGCCGCTGAGCCGCATCGCGCCGCGTTCGGCAGCCACCGCCACGAAGGCGGCGGCGGCGGCCGGGCCGAACAGGGCGGCGATCCGGGCCTGGCGATCCTGGCCGGGCAGGTCGAATACCACCCTGCCCTCACTTTCCAGCCGGAACGCCACGCCGGGCGCGGCGAAGGCCAGGCGGCGGACGGCCTCCTCGGCATGGTCGGCCTCGGTGCGAGGGTTCTTCAGGAATTTCCGCCGGGCGGGGGTGGCGAAGAACAGATCGCTGACGACGACCCGAGTGCCGGGTGCGCCGGCCGCGGGCGCGACATCCGATACAAGGCCACCCTCGACCGAGATCGTAGCAGCGGCATCCCCGCGTAACGCGTCCCGTGGCCGTGAGGTGATCGACAGCCGCGCCGCGGCGCCGATCGAGGGCAGCGCCTCGCCGCGGAAGCCGAGCGTGCTGATCAGCACCAGATTGTCGTCGGTCAGCTTGGAGGTGGCGTGACGCTGGACGGCCAGCGCCAGTTCGGCGGCCGACATGCCGATGCCGTCATCGGTAACCTCGATGCGCGATATGCCGCCCTCACGCAGCGCCACGGCGATCCGGGTTGCGCCGGCATCCAGCGCGTTTTCCACCAGTTCCTTCACCGCGGCGGCGGGCCGCTCGATCACCTCGCCTGCGGCGATGCGGTTGACGGTGGATTCCGACAGCAGGCGGATGCGCGAACCACCGACGGGAGATGCGGTGTCCGATCGGGGGCTCATTGGGCGATCGCGTGGGTCATGCGATGGCGCTCTTCCCTCTAACCCGTGCTGTATCGCGGCTTGCGAGAACTCCCGCAAACGGTTTCAGCCTAGAAGAGATTACCCCAGCTTCCGAAGATGCCCTGGAGAAAGCCCTTCTTCTGCTGCTGGATGATCGGCGTGGTTCCCACCGTCGGTTCGTTGCCGAGCGCCGCGTTTTCGCGCAGGCGCTGGCTCTCCTTTGGCGCGTCGATCTGGGTGCCGGGTGGCGGCGGAGCCTGCCAGAACAGCATCTTGTCGGTGAAGCTTTCCTGCGGCCGGTCCAGCTGTTGGTCCTGGTCGATCGTGCGGCGGATATTGGGCGGTGCGGCGGGGCCAGCTTCCTGCAGCAGCGCTTCTTGGCCGGGCGTGATCCCGACCGGTGCGGCATTGGTGAGAGCCGCCTGCGGCGCCAGGGTCAGCTCCGCCTGCTCGCGGTCGGATTGTTCCTGCGGCCGGGGCGCGCCGGGGCGCGGCGGGCGCAGCGAGTATTCGGGCGGCAGGGACAGCGGCGCGCGCGTCGTGACACTGAACTCGTCCGGCGCGTCGCGCGTCAGGCCGAAGGTGCGGGTCAGGCTGTCGCCGCAACCGGTCAGCAGCAAACCGCTGGCCAGCAAGGAAAGCGGCAAGGTCGAACGGCGAATAGGGGAACGCATCGGTTTGAGCCTCATGGCAAAGTCCTTAGCCTTGGATTCAGGCATCGGCAAGGTGGTCCTTGCCGTCGCCCGGCTTCGTGGTCTGGTTCCGCCTGGCGGCCCGGCCGGCCAACTGGCTGTCCAGCAGCAAGGCGGCAACCCCGCAAACGATCGCGGCATCGGCGACGTTGAAGACATACCACGACCATTCGCCGAGATGGGCGTGGATGAAATCCACCACCGCACCATAGCGCAGACGATCGATCACGTTGCCGACGGCGCCGCCGGCGATGGCGCCGATGCTGGCGGCCATCAGCCAGGAGGTCGCCCGGCTGAGCCAGAAACCGAGCGCCACCACCACTGCCAGGGCCAACACGGCCAGAATGATGTGGCCCCAGTCGCCGAAGCCGTTCAGCAGCCCGAAGGTGACGCCGCGGTTCCAGACCATGGTCAGGTTCAGCACCGGCAGCAGCACCAGCTGGCGCAGGTCGGGCAGATCCAGCACATGCAGGACCCAGTATTTGCTGGCCTGATCGGCGGCCAACACCAACAAGGCGGCGGTGATCCCGATCCGGAAGCGGGCAGGATGGGTCACGTGGCCCTGCCGGCGGCCGCGCGGATCAAGCGACCGCCTTGCAGACAAGGCCGGATTCCACGGCATCGACGCAGCGCAGGCAGAGGGTCGGGTGCGCGGCGACGTCTCCGACCTCCCGCAGCAGCTTCCAGCAACGGGCGCATTTCTCGCCGGGCGCTTTGGCGACCCGTGGCGCGTCGGCATCGTGGCTGAACCAGGCATCCGAGACGATCGCCAGCTCCTTCCAGAAATCGACATCGCCGTCGGTGACCGCGCCGGTCAGATCGAGCCGGGCTTGCAGCGAGGCGCCGATCGCTCCCTGCTGGCGGGCCAGCTCGAGCCGACGGGTCAGCTCGGCGCGCTCCTCGCGGAGCTTTTCCCATTTCGCGCTCAGCGCCTCGTCGCGCCAGTCCGCCGGCATCTCCGGGAACAGCTGCAGATGCACGGAGCTGTCGTCGCCGAAGCGGGCGCACCAGGCCTCCTCGGCGGTGAAGCACAGCGCCGGGGCCAGCCAGATGGTCAGGCAGCGGTGCAGATGGTCCAGCACCGTGCGGGCGGCGCGGCGGCGCAGACTGTCGGGGCGGTCGCAGTAGACCGCATCCTTGCGCACGTCGAAATAGAACGCCGACAGATCGGTGGAGCAGAAATTATGCAGCTCCGGATAGACTCCGGTCCAATCGTAGCTTGCCGTCGCCGCGCGGATCTTGGCATCCAGTTGGGTCAGCCGGTGGAGCACCCAGCGCTCAAGCTCCGGCATCTGTTCCACCGGCAGGCGCTCGACCTCGGTAAATCCGTCCAGGCTGCCGAGCACCCAGCGCAGCGTGTTGCGCAGCCGGCGATAGAGCTCCGATTGCTGCTTGAGGATTTCCGGACCGATGCGCAGATCCTCGGAGGTGTCGGACATCATCACCCAAAGCCGCAAGATGTCGGCGCCGAACTTGTCGCTGACCTCCTGCGGCGCGGTGACGTTGCCGAGCGATTTGGACATCTTGCGGCCGGCCTCGTCCATGACGAAGCCATGCGTCAGCACCGCCTTGAACGGCGCCCGGCCGCGGGTGCCGACCGATTCGAGCAGGGAAGAATGGAACCAGCCGCGATGCTGGTCCGAGCCTTCCAGATAGAGATCCGC
>CAINEA010000212.1 GCA_903847525.1 uncultured Acetobacteraceae bacterium
CTCTGGTGCTGGTGTGGGCGCACCGCTCTATCTACTCTTTCTCATGGCGTTGCTTTCCTTTGTGGATTCGACACCCCGAGCCTATCGGCTCAACGGAGGCAACGCCGCCAGGAAAGTTTCAACACGGGCCGGGACATCCCCGCACTTGCATGCGGAAGATTAATCGGCCACTAATATAAACCTAATCGGAATATAAGAAATCATGGTCCGCTAGATACTGTGTGATAAGATGGTCTGTATATCAGGACATATCGGCAATAATGTAATAATACGGTTGGATAGGCTTGCATATGAAAACGGCATATTTTAGGGGGGAGTGCCGCGGGTTTTATCGCTATCGTAATTCAATAACTGCGTGGTGCCGGCCCGATTTTGTGGTAGGGGAACGCGCAGGCATCGCTCTCAGCCGCCCGGGTCAATCTTGGACTTGGACGCTACGGCCAGGCTCAGTTGAGCAGGTCAGACGGGCCATGCTGGGCGCGCCGCAAGCGCGGACCGAGAGGTTTTCGTTAAGCACCTCGTAAGCAGCGGCACCTCGCTCGATTTGGAACGGATGACGGCTAGAAAAAATACGATGCGGAACACTTTAAGAAGAAAGATACACATGTTGACGCGAGATAGGCCACCGCCTGATCCTGTCAGCGTTTCACCGGCCGATCCGATCCTGCAGCCGAGGCCTTTTTTAAACGTTTGTTTGCCTCTCCGGGGGAGAGAACGTGGACCTCAACTCATGTCTGAACCGTACACAGTGCGCTGTTTCTCCCGCCCATTCTCCTTGGTGAGCCGTGCCGCCCGGCTGGCCGCCGTGGTAGCAATCAGTATTTTGCTCTCCAGCTGCGAACGCGCCGTGGATTTCTCGACTTGGGTTGTGGCCTACAACCGTTCCGTTGATATGGCACAGAATGAGATCGCGCTGTTGAACGTGCTGCGGGCCGGCGACAACATGCCGATGGTGATGTCCAGCGTGCAGGTGGTGCGGGGCAACGGTTCCACCTCCGCCGTTATGGGCGCTATGGGAGGTGTCAGTCGTACCAGCTATGCGTTGCAGTCTTTCACTTGGATAGATTCTCTGACGGCCAGCGTCGCACCCACCGCTGCGCTTACCGTCACCGACGGGTTCAATTTCGACGTTGCGATCCTCGACACCGCTGAGTTTGAGCAAGGCTTCCTAACGCCCATCCGCGCCTCCACCCTTAGCCTGTTCCTTCAGCGAGGCATCCCGATCTCAGTGTTGCTGAATCTGCTGGTGGAAAGTGGCACCTTCAACAAGGCGGACGGCTCCAGCGTCACTGTGTATAACGATCCGGCCTCGTCGAGCTACAGCGACTTCCAAGACCACCTCCAGAAGGCGCTTAGACTAGGCGTGACCACAGAGCCGCCAATCCCCTTCGTGCCCGTGGGGCCCGTGCTGACCGCGGCCGAGGTGAAGGCCAATATTAGATCCGTCGTCGAAGGGACCAGGGGCGGACTGCTCCTGATGCCGGCGCCGGGCGGCTTTCAGCTCAATATGCCGAATGCGCTGGTTCGTATATGTTTCATGAATGCCGACCCCTCTGGGCCTCAGATGCCGCAGGAAATGTTGTGCAGGATCTCGCCCAAACGCAAACCGCAAACCGCCGAAGGCCGATCGGCTTCTGGGAAGGGCGGCCCGAAGATACAGGCCATGGACAGGGGCACGCTGAGCTTCACCTTCCGTTCCACGCGTGACGTGTACACCTATCTCGGCCACCTTGTGCGGGCTGAGGTAGAACAGGGCCCGGGTGTGTCGCCGATGGTGGAGCAGCTTCGCCCGAAGCAGCTTGGTGGCCCGCGCCTGGTGCCGCTTTTCCATATCGTGAAGGACCGGCCAGGGACTAACAATCTGGTCGAAGTATCGTATCGAAATAACCACTATAGCGTGCCGAAAGATGATTCCAGTTATTCGGCCGAGGTGCTTAATATCCTGGACGAATTGGTCAAACTGAGCAAATCGGTCAACGCCATTCCGCCAACTGGAACCGTGGTACTGCGCTAGCCTATGGATAAACCGTAGCCTGCGTCGCGGACAACGCGAAAAGACAAAGCCGGTAGAGGTAGTATCCGTTTTATGGTGTTCCGTTGTGATCTGAAGTTGGTCCTGAAAATGTCCGATGCCGTGTCCGACCTGGGCCATCGATCATGTTCCAGATGGCCGACGTGATGGTCTCGCGCGGGTTGTTTCAGCAGATCCTCGCCCTCATCGCGCCGCTGTGGCGGCTGAACGGCAGTTGTGATGGGTTATGCCTTTGGACACTATGAGTATGGCCCCATGTTAACGCTGCTTAATAGATATCTGCACGGATTGGTGGCGATCCCCGTAGTCGAGGCATGCGTCAGAGGCGGTTTGTTCCATGCGTTGACGCCAGATAAGACGAAGTCGGTTGCCGTTCTTGTTCAAGAGCTTGGTGCCAATGAAGGGCATCTGCGTACCGCGCTCCACCTGCTTCAGTCGATGGGTTGGGTTGCTTGCGAAGAGGATAGTTACAGAATCCTCCCTCCGGCTTGTTTGATACTGGATATTCCGCGGAATACCGTGGACCTTCTCGCATTTCCGCATGACGATTATCTCCTGGCTGCACGCCGGGACCATACGTTGCGCGATTGGATCGCGTTGTCGGAGCGCAGGTGGGACGTGACGGAACCGTTGGTCGCGGATTTCCTTGACGGCCTTCTTGTCGCACCATTGCTTCTGGCCTTGGTTCGTCACGGCATGCTGCCAGCAGGGATGAAGCGGTTTGACCGGCCGGATCAACTTCTGCAGCAGACATATGCCGAAATCAAGCGGCTCTTCACACAGATCGGGTGGCTGGACAGTGACAGGGTGGTCACCGCGACCGGCCGTTATTTCATTGATCGCCATTATAATCTCGCGATTGTGCTTTCATACCTGCCCATGCTGCAGCAGATGTCCGCGCTGATCTTTGGAGATTGCCAGGCCGTCTTCTCAAACGAGAACGGCGGCGAAGGACATATCGACCGGCGGCTGAACGTAATCGGCAGCGGCTTTCAGCATGGCCGCTATTTCGCGGATATGGAGGAGACGGTCACGAAGATCTTTGACCGCGGGTCTTTCGCGTCGCAACCGCGATTTATCGCCGACATGGGATGCGGTGACGGCACCCTGCTGAAGCGGTTGCTAACCGCGGTTCGTGAAAAATCCCGCCGCGGAACAGCCTTGGACAGCCATCCTCTAACCATGATTGGCATCGATCTCAATCTGGCCGCGTTGACCGAAAGCGGGCGAACCCTCGCAGATACCGATCATAATCTGATGGAAGGCGATATCGGCGATCCGGCCCGGCTCATGGCGGACATGAAGGTCCATGGCGTAACGGACGCGGATCAGGTGCTGCATGTCCGGTCGTTCCTTGACCACGACCGCCCCTACAAGGCTCCCGCCGACAAACGGGCCGTTGACGGACGAATGGGCCATTCGTTGCAAGGGGTTTTTGTTGGCCCTGATGGTGGCGCAATACCGCCGACCGCCGCATTCCAAAGTCTGGTGGAACATTTCCAGCGTTGGGCTCCGGCGGTTGGCCGCCATGGTCTGATAACGCTGGAGGTGCATGCGTTGGATCCGGCAACCGTGAGCCGGTTTCTCGATACCAGCGAAAATCTCTACTTTGATGCCATTCATCGCTTCTCAAAACAAATGCTGGTCAGCGCCGAGGACTACCTGCTTGCGGCCGCCGAGGCCGGGCTGTTGCCAGATGCAGGCAGCCTGACTGTCTACCCGAAGCTACTGCCCTTCAGTCGGATCAGCTTGCAACATTTCAGGCGGCGGGATTTCAGCATCCGCGTCGCCCGGCAATCCGACCTGGCTGCCTTGTTGGATCTCGAAATCCGCTGTTGGGAGGCCCCATTACGAGCAACGCCCGAGGCGGTGAGGCGTCGCTTGACGCAATATCCGTTCGGCCAGTTGGTTGTAGAACACAACGGGCGGGTCGTTGGCGTTTCCTATACCCAACGTATTGTTGCCATTGAGGTTTTGCATTCGGCGCGGTACGAATCAATCGAAACGTTACATCAGGAGGATGGACCGGTTGTTCAGCTTCTGACCTTGAACGTTCTGCCCGAGATGCTTGAACACCAACTGGGCGACCAGTTACTGGAATTTGTCTTGCAGCGGTGCTCCGTATCCAGTGGCATCAATGCGATCGTCGGCATAACCCGTTGCAAGAACTACAACGCCGCACATGATGGCTCTCTCGACAAATATATCCTGCGCCGTGGTCCCAATGGTGTCGCGCTGGACCCGATTCTTCGGTTCCACGAGCGCCGCGGGGCCGTGATCGAAGGCCTGATGCGGAACTACCGCCCTGGCGATCTGTTGAATGACGGATGCGGTGTGCTGGTCAAGTACGATCCGCGGACCCGCCAGCCGGAAACTGACCAGCACGGGCTAGCGATCATTGCGAACGAACAACCGGTGGTCCAGGAACTTACCCGCACGCGCATTGCCTCGTTTCTCGCGACGGCGATCCGGCAATGTCTTGGCCGGCAGCGGCGGGCGGCATTCGCCATGGATCGGCCACTCGTTGAAATGGGTCTTGATTCAGCTGATCTCCTGGAGATAGGCGAACGCATCGGGGGTGAATTTCGCATCAAAATCGGCGCGACATTTCTTTTCGAATTCAACACGCCAGACAAGGTGCTGTCCCAGCTCGTCACCCTGCTGGCGGGGCATGAGCCGCCGGCGTTCGTGGCGGAGGAGAGGGCACCGGCGCGCCGGCCTCTGCCAGCGTCAACCGGGCTGGAGCAACCATGCTACGACACCAAAGATACGGATATTGCCATCATCGGCATGTCCTGCCGTTTTCCTGGCGGCGTCGGTAATCCGGACGAACTCTGGGCGCTGCTGAAGGAGGGACGGAACGCGGTTCGGCGGATGCCGGACGGACGTTGGGACTGGCCAACTGGCATTGATCCGTCCGGCGCGCACCGTGGCATCGATCGCGGCGGGTTCCTGGATGATATCGCCAGTTTCGACGCCGCATTCTTTCGCCTGTCGCCGCTGGAGGCAGGCTACATGGACCCCCAGCAGCGCCTTTTGCTGGAACTCAGTTGGGAAGCGCTCGAGCACGCCGGCTGCGTCGCGGATGACTTGGCCGGCACGCGGACAGGCGTTTTCATCGGCGCCAGTGGCTCCGACTATGCGCGGCTGATTGATCGGCTGGCGACGCCGGTCGAGGCACACATCGCCACCGGCACCGCTGCGGCCGTGCTGGCCAACCGTTTGTCGTATTTCTACGACCTGACCGGCCCCAGCCTGCAGTCCGATACCGCCTGCTCCAGTTCCTTGGTCGCGTTACATCAGGCGGTCCGATCCATCCGCGATGGGGAAAGCACGCGGGCCCTGGTCGGCGCCGTTCACCTCATGTGCCATCCGTCAAACAGCCTCGCGTACTACAACGCAGGAATGCTGTCCCGTCAGGGCGATTGCCGCACCTTCGACCAGGCCGCCGATGGGTATGTTCGGGGGGAGGGGGCGGCGATGCTGCTTCTAAAGCCGCTTTCCGCGGCTATCCGGGACGGCAACCGGATTCACGCCGTGGTCAAGGGCACAGCCAGTAACCATGGCGGCAGGGCGGGCGGGCTGACGGTGCCGAACCCGGAACGGCAGGCGGAGCTCCTGCAGGAGGCATGGCGGTCGGGCGGCATCGACCCCGCTACCATCGGTTATATCGAGACACATGGCACCGGCACCCCATTGGGTGACCCGATCGAAGTGCGTGGGCTGACCATGGCCTTTGCCGGCTCCGGCGCGACGGACTGTGGATTGGGATCGGTCAAGACCAATCTCGGCCATCTCGAGGCGGCGGCGGGCATGGCGGGACTCATCAAGGCAGTCCTGTGCCTGCAACACCGGGAATTCGTCGGATCGTTGCATTTCAATCGCTTAAATCCACATATCGACTTGTCCGGAAGCCCGTTTCGCGTCCTGGACCAGCATCAAGCCTGGCCGGCTCCCGAGCACGGCAAGCCGCGGCGCGCGGGGGTTAGCAGCTTTGGCTCCGGCGGCAGCAATGCGCACGTTGTTCTGGAAGAATGGACCGCGCCTCAGCATGTCCCTGGCACCGGCGCCTCTGACAATCCGGATCTGTTCATCCTTTCGGCTCGGGACGAAGCCGGACTGCGCCGCTATGCCCGGGTAATCCTGTCCTGGCTGGATAGCGAAGCCGGTCGGGCTGTTGGGCTGTCGGATTTGGCGAGAGCCTCCCGTCTCGGTCGCCAGGGGATGGAGGAGCGTCTCGCCATCGTTCTGTCCGGCCGGCAAGAACTGATTCAGGTGTTATCGGACTTTCTGCACAATCAGGAATTCGGGGCAGGTGTTTTTCACGGCGGCACGCGATCGTCATCAAATATGTCACGGGCACTAACGGAGGGAAGCGCTGCCGGGGCGTTTGTGGAACGGGCTCTGGGACAGCGGGATCTCCCGGCCTTGGCTGCGCTGTGGGTGTCGGGCGTCAGCATAGCTTGGAAGCAATTCGCCGGCGGCGGCTCCGGCCCGCTCGCGGCGATGCCGACATATCCATTCGCCCGCGATCGCCACTGGATCGACCTGCCCCGGAACGTCGAGGCTACTACAGCAAAAGCGCTTCATCTCTTCGAAGAAGTATGGGCCCCCGTGCCGCCACCAGTGGGCAGCCTGAACATCGGTTCGGTGATTTGCGTGGCCGGTGATGGCTGGGAAGACGCCGTCGGCCGCGTTCTTGCCCGCCATCTCTCCCAGCGCGCGCCGCAAATGGTCCACAGCCCGGCTGACCTTACGGAAGCTATGTGGTCGTCCGCCAGCGCAGCCGAAACGGCCCTTCTCTACCTGGGGCAACCGGGCGACACGGAGGCGGTCGCCGCCTTGTTGCGCGCTGTCGCCCGAATGGGATCCCGGCCAAGGCGCATAGTACTGGCCGGACGTTACCGTGATGGCATTGAACAGTGCCACCTGGAATCCTGGATCGGGTTTGAACGCTCGTTGCGTCACCGGTGGCCCGGGACGTCGGTGTCGGTCGTTTTCGGGCGCAAGGGCGCCGAGCATCCCGACGACCGAGAGGCCTGGATCGAGACTCTGTGGCAGGAACTGCGCAGCCAGGATTCAGGTGGATCACATTACGAGGGCTCGACGAGGCTGCGCCCCTCTATCAAGCGCCTGCCACAACCAGCCAAGGTTGATGGGATCCCGTCGGCGGCCACCGTATTGATCACCGGGGGCTGGGGCGGTCTCGGGTTGATCGTGGCTGAGCACCTGGTCCACCGGGGCGTTCGGCGGTTGATTTTGACTGGTCGGTCAACCCCCTATGCCACTGCAAGTGACCGCATCGCGGCGCTTGAACGGCTCGGTTGCGCAGTCGAGATCATCCGGTCGGATGCCGCCGATGCGGATACGATGGCGGCGGGCCTGCGCCGTGCGCGCCAGAGGTTCGGCCCGGTGGAGGGAGTGATCCATGCGGCCGGACGAAACGGCACTGGATGGATCGGCGACAACAATCCACCTCTCTCGCGCGACGTGATGGGGCCCAAGGTCGCAGGGACCATTCTGCTGGATCAGCTGCTGGCGGGCGATCCCTTGAAATTCGTCTGCTATTTTTCCTCCAGCGCGGCGGTTCTCGGCGATTTCGGCTCTTGCGATTATGCGGTCGCCAACCTGTTCCTGTCGGCTTACGCGCGATACCGCGATCGGATGCGCCAGCAGGGAGAGCGCTTGGGAAAGACGATTAGCATTAACTGGCCACTGTGGCGCGACGGCGGCATGACCGTCGGCGACACCGAGCAAACCAGGCTCTACCTCGCGGGCAGCGGCCAGCGGATGCTGGACCGGACCGAAGGTCTGGATTGTTTCGACACGATGTTGAGCCATTCGTCGGCACAGGTATTGGTATTGGCCGGAGACGAGGAACGTCTCAACCGGGTTTTGGGCATCAGCATGACGGCGCCCGAGGCTTATTCGTCGGTGCTCCAGCCCTTCCCAGCGATAGCAGCTTCAAACACCTCTGCCGCCGATGTTATCCGCGGCCTGGCGGCCAGCTTGCTGCGCGCCGATCCTGCAAATTTGGATGGTTCGGCGAATTTCGCCGATTTTGGTTTCGATTCAATTCTGCTGACCCGCTTCGCCAAGGCGCTTTCAGTCCGCTTCGGGGCGGAGATTCCGCCGTCGGTTTTCTTTGCCTACACAACCCTCAACAAGCTGACCGCCCATTTGCAGGCCGAGCATGGCAGCCCGCCGGTAACCGGCGCCGAACCCGCCCCGTCGCCGCTGGACGAACCGATTGCCATCGTCGGCATCGCTGGCCGGTTCCCTGGTGCTGACACGCCTGAAGAATTCTGGGAACGGATGAGGGATGGGGTATCTGGTATCGCGCCAGCACCTGCCGAACGCGGCTTCGGGCCCGATGACCGAACGATTGCTGTCGGGGGATTTTTGGCCGGTGCCGATCTGTTCGATCCTCGCTTCTTCGGGATTCTTCCTAGCGAAGCCAACTTGATGGACCCGCGCCAGCGCCTGTTCCTCGAAGTCGCCTGGGAGGCGATCGAGGCAGCCGGCCACAGCGGTGGCCGTATCCGGGGCGCATCCTGCGGCGTTTTCGTTGGCGTAGAGGAGGGCAATGCGGGTCTGTTCCAAGGTCAGGGTCTCATCAACAGCCAGCAAAACGCAACGCTCGCCTCACGCATCGCCTACCATCTCGATTTGCGCGGTCCGGCTTTGGCGTTGACCACCGCCTGCTCATCCGCCTTGGTTGCCATCCATCAAGGCTGCGCGGCGTTGCGTTCGGCCGAGTGTGAGCTTGCCCTGGTCGGCGGGGTAGGATTGATGCTGACACCGAGCGCCTACGACCAGTTCGCCAATGCCGACATGCTATCCAGATCCGGTTTTTGTTCGGTATTCGACCGGCAAGCGGACGGCATGGTTCCGGGCGAGGCCGTAGTCGCGGTGCTGCTGAAACCGC
>CAINEA010000213.1 GCA_903847525.1 uncultured Acetobacteraceae bacterium
GCGGTCAATCTCTCGACGTCGAACATAACAGCGGTTTCCTTCTACCGGGGAGAGCTGCATTAGAAGGTATTTCTCCGATGAAAAGCAACAAAAACGGGGGGTGCCTAGCGGCGCCCCCCATTCAGCCCTGGCCTCGTAAAACCCGTCCTATTTGATGACGATCTCAACGCGGCGGTTCTGCGGCTCGCGGACATTATCGCCCGTAGGCACCAGCGGGTTGGTCTCGCCGAAGCCGGTGATGACGATGTCCTTCTTCGGCACGCCGTCCGCCACGAGCTGCGCGGCAACCGCCTGTGCACGGCGGACCGACAGGCCTTTGTTGTAGGCAGCCGAGCCCGAGGTATCGGTG
The DNA here is from genome assembly GCA_903847525.1 of uncultured Acetobacteraceae bacterium. Lineage (GTDB taxonomy): Bacteria > Pseudomonadota > Alphaproteobacteria > Acetobacterales > Acetobacteraceae > PALSA-911. The sequence continues at coordinate 350 of CAINEA010000213.1, forward strand.
TAGCCGTTCGACTCGATCTTCGTGTAGGTGACCTTCTTCGAGTTCGCGGCCGCGTCGGCGATGATCTGCTTGGCGCGGTCGGTCAGGTTGTATTTGTCCCAATCGAAGAACACGAGGTAGGAGCGCGCCGGCGCCGGAGCGGGAGCCGGAGCGGCGACGGGCACCGGCGGCGGTGTCATGCCGAACGCATAGCGCACGCCGAGCAACAGCGAGTGGTTGAAGTTGTTGGTCCACTTCGTCGAGCCCGTGGCCGAATCGCCCAGGCTGTCGGTCACGGTGCTGGTATAGTTTCGATCCCCGGCAAGGGCGAAGAAGCGGTACTCGGCGGTGATCGCGAAGGCCGGGGTGATCGGGAACGCCGCGCCCACGATCGCCTGGCCGGCGAAGCTGCCCTTGGTCGAATTGGAAACGCTGCCGTTGGCCAGGACGTCGCCCAGGTCGGTGCTGACGACCGAGTAGGCGTGCACATTGCTCAGGTTCACGCCGACATAGCCGACGCCGGCCCCGAGATAGGGCACAATCCACGGCGCAACATTGTTGAAGTCGTAATAGGCGTTCACCATGCCACCGAACTTCTGCTCAAAGCCGCCGCTGCCGGCGGTATCGGTCGAAAATCCGGGCAGCGAGTTGTAGCGGTAGTTGCCTTCAAGCTCGGCGCGCAGACCGTTGCCGAAGCCCCAACCAACCGCCACCAAACCAACGAAACCCGAGTTTGGATTGATGTTGCCGGAGATCCCCAGATTGTTGACGGCCACCGACTCCGATTGCATGAAGTTGCCGCCCATGGCGCCGCTGACATACAGGCCCTTGATCGGTTCGGCGGCGTTCGCGGCACCGGGGAGCAGGGCGGGCAGCGAGAGGATGGTGGCTGCGAGGATCGCATGGCGGAATTTCATGGCTTGGTCACTCCTCTGTTGGGTCACGCGAAGGGCGCGGCCGGTTCGAAGCCCTTTCGCCGACCAACAGTCCAGCGCGGCGTTTCGGGGTAGCCCAGTTGGATTATTGCAGCACTGCCCCCCAACTTCATTGATCTGAATCAATATCCGGTTGATTTCACAGCAAACCAGTGTCCGGCAGGTAGCAAGATCGTGATGTCGTGCGGGTTCCGGTTGCGGTTGTTTCGTTTTTTCTGGCGCCGCAGCGAACCTGTCCGGGTGCGCTGGGGAAATCGCCGCCCTTTCAGATGTCGCTTCGCCACGCCCGGGCTACATGGCTGTCACGGGCGCGTGGGCGCGGAGGAAGGTGCGAATATGACGCAACGCTTCGGCGATTTGTTCCGGAGTCTCCTTCCAGGGATAGATGCTTGTTTCGGCATTCGGCGCGAGCGACGCGGCCTCCATGGCCACGGCGTAGGGGTGCGCCGGGACGTCGTCGGGCAGGATCAGGATAGGGGTCTGGCAGGTGCTAACAAAATCGCGCGTCACGGTGAAGACGAAGTCCGGGTTGGCGCGGTACATCTTGGTCAGGAAGGCCTCGACCATCTTCATCGTGATTTCCGGTCGGCGGGCGCACAAGGCCGGGCCCCAGCCGGTGATGTTGTTCTGATAGAACTGGTCCGGCAGTTCCGGCCGGAAGCCGCTGGGCTGTGCGAGCACGGCGGCGACGATACGCTCGGGTGCGCGCTTGAGCAGGTTCCAGATGAACGGGCCGCCGATGCAGAAGCCCATCACCAGGAACTTATCGATGCCGAGGTGGTCCATCAGCCCGAGTTGGTCGTCGGCGTAGGAATCCCAGGGGCGGTCGATCTCGACAGGGCCGGAGGACTGGCCGTCCTTGGCATTGCGCAGGTCCATCGTGATGCAGCGGTACTCGTTGCTGAACGCCTCCATCGAATTGAACGGCGCGAATCCGGTCAGGAAGGAAATGTTCGAATTCAGGCCGCCGCCGGGGGTCAGCAGCAACGGAAAGCCGGAGCCGGTTTCTTCGTAGTGGATACGGACTTCGCCTTTTTCGTAGAACGGCATGGTGGTTTCTCCTCGCCCTGTGTGTTTTCTTGCCAAAGCACGCATTCCAGCCGCGGTTAGGTATCCGGCGAGCGTGGAGTGCGGTGTCATTTGGCACCGCACCACGTTCGCCCCTGAACGACGAAGGTGCAATGCCAAGAGGCATTCGCTCCCTTCAGCCTCCCCAGCTCTGAAAGATCAGGCAGGTCGTTGTGCCGTGGGCAAGCAAGCGCCCGCTGGCATCGGTGATCCGACCTTCTACCTTACCGACGCGGCGGCCCCGGCTCAAGACCGTACCCTCTGCCTTTATCACCCCTGTCTCGGTTGTGATGGGCCGCAGGAGGGAAATCTTGAATTCGACAGTCGTTTGGCCGACGCCTTTTTCCAAGGTCGATTGGATGGCCAGGCCCATGCAACTGTCGAGCAAGGTGGCCGTGAGACCACCATGCACCGTGCCGGCAGGATTGAGGTGCGTGTCATTTGGTTCCGCCGTGATAACGACACGCCCGTTATCCGCTTCGGTCACGTCATATCCCAAGGTCCGGGCGATCGTGTTGAGCGGAAGTGTTCCATGGACGAGCCCCTGGACAAACTCCAGACCGCTCATCTTCTTTTGCCTGTCGGCGCTGACAGTCCCATATGTTTTGCTGGTGGTCTGGGTCATGATTGCACTCTCCTGTGGCGTCATGACCGGCCTAAAGATGAGCGGCAGCCGCAACCATCCGGTTGTTGCTGTCACCGAAGGCAGGTGTGCCGGGAGAGGATCCCGGCGGCACTGTCCTAAGTTTGTGCTGGTGTCGGCGCTTCCGGAAGCGCCGCGACGCGGCGGCGGAGGGTGCGCAGTTCCTCGAAGCGGGCCGTGACGTCGCGCATGGTGGCGGCGATGCCGACCATCATGCCGGCGGCGTCTCGGAAGAGAACGATGGTGAACTCGACGGAGATCCGCGAACCGTCCTTACGCAGCGCAGGAACGGCGAGGGTTTCGCCCGCGCCGTAGCGTGTTTCCCCGGTGCGCATGGTTTTCGCATGGCCGGCGTGGTGGCGGGCGCGCAAATTCTCGGGGATGATGATATCCAGCGGCTGGCTGATCGCTTCATCCTCGGTGAAGCCGAAGATGCGCTCCGCACCTTTATTCCAGAGCAGGATTTTCCCCTGGGCGTCGGCATAGATGATGGCATCCGGCGTGGTGTCCAGCAGCGCCGTGGCGAAGGCCTGTTTGTCAAAATCCATCGCTCTCTCCCTCTTTTATCCGCGCCAGGATAGCAGTTTCCTTTCGAGCCACCCGATCGCCCAGGCGACGATCAGGCCCAGTAGCGACAGCACCACGATGCCGGCGAGCAGATTGTCGACATCATAGAGGTTACCAGCCGACAGCACGAACGCGCCGATGCCGCGTTCGGCGCCGATCATCTCCGCAGCGACAAGCAGGATGATGGCGATCGAGCTGGTGACCCGAAAGCCGCTGAGGATGCCCGGCAGCGCGCCGGGCAGCACGATCTTGCGCACGATCGACAGCCAGGACAGCGAAAAGCTCTGGCCCATGCGGATCAGGCCGCGTGGCACGTTGTCCACCGCGCCGGCGGTGTTGATGACGGTGGGAAAGAACACGCCGAGGGCCAGGGTGGCGATCTTCGAGCCCTCGCCGATACCGAACCAGATGATGAACAGCGGCACCAGCGCGATCTTGGGAATGGGAAAGAATGCGGAAACCACCGCCATGCCCGGCGAGCACGCCAGGGTGAACAGGCCGACCGCGAAGCCGAGCAACAGGCCGGCGACCGTGCCGAGGCTCCAGCCGATGGCCAGGCGGCCAAGCGAGGCGCCAAGATGGCGCCAGAGCTCGCCGCTGAGCGCCAGGCGATACAGGGCGATGGCGATTTCCCTCGGCGCCGGCAAAAAAAGCCTGGGCAGCCAGCCGGCCCAGCTGGCCGTCTGCCAGAAGGCAATCAGCACGATCAGGGTGGCGGCTCCCGCCAGCGGCGATGGACGCGGCGCGAAGCCGCCGCCGCGGAACGCCACCCTACCCCGCATGATGGATCTCGCGTTCCGCCGCGACAGCATCGCCGCGGATCAGCTCCCACAGACGGGCCTCGATGGCGAGCAGGTCCGGCTCATCCGTCCGTCTGCCGGCGATCGGGCGGTCAATCCGGAAAATTTCGCGGACGCGACCGGGACGGCGGGACAGCACGACGATCTGCTGGCCGAGGCGAACGGCCTCGGCGAGGTTGTGGGTCACATAAACACAGGTGGTCGCCGCACGGGCGATCAGCGCGGCGAATTCATCGAGCAGCAAATCACGGGTCTGCGCGTCGAGCGCGGAGAACGGCTCGTCGAGCAGCAGGCAGGCCGGACGCACCGCCAGCGCCCGGGCAATGCCGACGCGCTGGCGCATGCCCCCCGATAGCTGGCGCGGCCAGGCGGCAGCGAAGTCGACGAGGCCTGTCAGCGCCAGAACTTCCTGTATGCGCGCGGTGCGTTCGGCGCGTGGCAGGGGATGATCCTCCAGCACCAGTGAAATATTTCCGGCCACGTCACGCCAGGGCAGCAGGGCGAAATCCTGGAACACATAGGTGAGCGGGTTCAGGCAATCTGGCGCCACGTCACCCTCGGCCGTCACGCTGCCGGAAGTGGGTTCGATCAGGCCGCCGGCGATGCCGAGCAACGTAGATTTGCCACAGCCGGAGGGGCCGAGCAGGACCGTGACCTCGCCGGGCGGGATCGTGAGGTCGATACCTTCCAGCACGGTCAGGTCGCGGTACCGGTGGTCGATGCCCGACAGAGTGAGGCCGATGGTCATCGGGTTGGCAAGAAACTTGTGTCGATCAACGTTTTCGGGTCGGCGTCGGATTTGACCATGTCCTGCGCCTGAAACCATCGGTACTGGGCGATGACGTCCGCCACGTCCAGCGCGCCGCCTGCATCATAGAAACCTACGCCCTCGGATATCTTCCGGGCTGCATCCGGGTCGTTCACAAACACGTATTTTGTGATCGCGGGGATGACGGCGTCGGTGCTGGCGTCGCGGATCGGCTTGCCGGCGGCATCCAGGCGCAGGAAGGCCTCGCGGTAATCGGCGACACCCCTTGCATAGGCTTGGGCGAAGCGGCGCAGCACGTCCGGATGCTCGGCGATCATCTTGTCGGTCGTGAACAGGGCGGTGATCTGGTACGGCACGATGTCGCCGGCCCAGCCGATGATCCTGCCCTCGCCCGCCGCATCGACCGGCTTGGCCATGGAGGCGATGGCGATGGTGGCATCCACCTGCCCGCTGCGCACGGCAGCGACCATGTTGGCGACCTGCTGCACCGGGCGAAGCGTGAGGGATTTGACATCGAAGCCGGACGCCTCGGCGATCCGGCCGGCCATGTAGTGAAACGAGGAGCCGTACTGGGTGATGGCAAAGCTGTGGCCGGCGAGTTTGGCTGGGGCGGTCAGGCCGGCTTCGTAGGCCTTGGTGGAAACCAGAATGGCCGAGCCCTCGTAACCCTTTTCCTCGTGCAACCCGCCGCCGATCACCTTCAGCGCGCCCTTGCCGGCCAGGGCGAAGAAACCGCCGGTCAACGCCGTGACGCCCACGTCGATGTCGCCGGAGACCGCGGCTGCCGCGATCGGCTGCGCGGCCTGGAAGAAGCGAAAGGTCACATCCAGGCCCGCGTCGCGGAAATAGCCGCGTTCCTGGGCGATGTAGAACGGCGCTGGGGACAGGGTCTGCAGCAGGCCGAGGCGCACGGGGTCGGCGGCACTGGCGGTCTGCACTGCGGCGCAAAGCACCAGCAGCACAAAGACGGCTCGGCAGGTGACTGCAAATAGCATCCTAGCGACTCTCCCCAAACCGCTTGCGCAGGTAATAGCGGGCGTGCCCCGGCGGGTAGTCGCCGATTTCGCCGAACGGCTCATAGCCCTGCTTCAGGTAGAAATCACGCGCCGAAGGGCTGAAGGTATCCAGCCAGACACCGAGGCAGCCGCGCGCCCGTGCCTCCGCTTCGGCCGCCCCCAGCACCTCGGCTCCGACGCCCCGACCGCGCAAGGCTTCCGGCACGAAGACCATTTCCACGAACAGCCAGCGCAGCGCGTTCCTCCCCCATACGCCGCCGATCACACCGCCGTCCGGGTCCCGCAACAGCACGGCCAAGGGCCGGCTGTCGAGCGGACCGAGAAACGAGGCGTTATGCGCCAGCAGGGCACGGGCAATCGCCTCCCGATCCCGGGGATCGGGCGTGTCCGTCAGGCCGATGGAATAGCCCGCAGCCACGCCCCGCCTAGACCCGGCGCAGGCGAGCGTGCGGAATGGCGAAGACCGCGATCGCCGTGCCGATCAGCAACAGCAACGCGGCGATTGCCAGCCCAGTGTAAAGGCTGCCGGTCTCCTGGAAGATCCAGCCCACCACGGCCGGCCCGGACAGGCCGCCGAACTGGCCCAGCGCGCTGATCAGGGCGATGCCCATCGCCGCGCCTCTGCCCTCCAGCCAGACCGGCGGCACGGTCCAGAACACCGTGAACACCGCGTAGCCGCCGCCGGCGCTCAACATGACCAGAAACGCCGTTGCCCAGAGATTGCCGGCCGCCAGCGGCAGCGCCAGATAGGCGCCGCCGGCGAGCAGACCGGTGAGCAGCAGATGCCATTTCCGCTCCAGCATTCGGTCCGAGTTGCGGCTGACCAGCAGCACGAACCCCGCGACGATCACCCAGACGCCGGCCAGGATCCAGGCGGCCCCGGTGACCGACCCCGCACCCGATTTGCGCAGCAACGTCGGAAACCAGATCTGGTTGGTGTTCAGGAACGCCATGGTGAAATAGACCACCACCATCAGCCATACCTTCGAACTGCGCAGCACCTCCATGATGCTGCCGGCGGGGGCGTGGGAATGGGCGGCACGGTCGGCCGCCATGTCGTCCACCACCAGCTGCTTTTCCGCAGGGCTGAGAAAGCTCGCATTCTCCGGCCGGTCGGTCAGCACGAACCAGGCGGACAGGCCCAGCAGGACCGCGGGAATGCCGTCGACCAAAAACAGCCAGCGCCAGCCGCGCATGCCGAGCAGCCCGTCCATACCCTCCATCACTCCGCCGGAAATCGCACCGCCCAGCACGCCCGACAGCGGTATGCCCACCAGGAACAGGCTGGTGGCCCGGCCGCGCTGGTGATTCGGAAACCAGAAGCTGAGATACAGCAGAACGCCAGGGAAAAACCCGGCCTCGAACGCGCCGAGTAGAAAGCGTTGCACATAGAACCAGTATTCATTTTGCGCCCAAGCCATGGACACAACCACCAGGCCCCACAGCGTCATGATGCGCATCAGCGTTTTCGGCGCACCGATGCGAAGCAGCAGCAGATTGCTCGGGATCTCAAATAGGATATAGCCAATGAAAAACGCTGAGGTGATCAGGCCGAAGACCGCCTCGTTCAAATGCAACTCCGGAACGAATTGCAGCTTGGCATAGCCGATGCTGACACGATCCAGATAGTTGATGATGTAACAGGCCAGCAGGAACGGCATCAGCCGAAGGGCGATCTTGCGATATACCGCGTCGCTGTTCGGCGCAGCCTGAATGTCCGCCATCGTTTTCCCCTGGATAATCTTCTGTCCACAGGATCGCGGCAGAACGCCACGGCGGCAAGGGGGCCGGGGTGATTGGAAGAAGGCAGGCCAGGGCCGCCCCCCATTGCCTTGCTTCCTTCAGACTGACTCCGCCACCTCCTTGAACCGGCGAAGGGTGTCGATCTGCTGGTCGAAGGTGGGCAAGCGGTACATCGGATAGAGCATAACCATCTGCGCGCCCAAGCGGCGCCAGCCCGCCACGGCCTTGGCCCACAGGTCGGGGTTCGGTTCGTTCATGCGCAGCCAGCCCTCCAGGCCGAAGCTGGCGGGGTCGCGACCGAAGGATCTCAGGTGGGCGTGGAGTTCGGCCAGCTTGGCCTCGCCCTGTTCATCCGGCGCCATGATCGGCATCCAGCCATCGCCGAGCCGGGCGGCGCGCTTGATGACGGCGTCCGACGAGCCGCCGAACCAGATCGGGATCGGGCGCTGGACCGGCGGTGGGACGATGTTGACGTCCTGCAGATCGTGAAAGCGGCCCTTGAAGGTGACCAGATCCTCGGTCCAGAGGCGGCGCATGACCTCGATCTGCTCGGCCTGGCGCACGCCGCGGGTTTTCCATTCGGCGTTGAGCGCCTCGTATTCGACGTGGTTCCAGCCGACGCCGATACCCAGGCGCAGGCGGCCGCCGCTGAGGATATCGACCTCCGCGGCCTGCTTGGCGACCACGCCGGTTTCGCGCTGCGGCAGGATCAGCACGCCGCTGGTCAGCCCGATGGTCTTGGTGACGCCGGCGAGGAAGGCGAGCGTGGTGAAGGTTTCATGAAACGGGTCGGTCTCGGTGTAGACCGGCTTCCAGTCGCCGCGCGGGGCGGCGCCGAAGACGTGGTCGGGAACCTCGATATGGGCATAGCCGAGATCCTCGGCGGCCTGGGCCCAGTCGCGGATCTTGGCGGGATCGCTGCCGATGTCGCGGGTGGGAAAAATGGCATTGAGGCGCATCTGAACTTCCTTCCTTGAGACCGCACGGATGTTGGACCGCCGGCATGCCGATCTATTCTGACCGAGGCGCGCACACCTGCCAAACCGATCGCCCGCTTGCTACTCGGCGCTTCCCACCGCATGTAGGCGCTCATGGCCCCTCCCTTGCTGCTGCTCAAAGATATTGCCCTGACGTTCGGCACCTCGCCGCTGTTGACGGGGGCCGAACTCGGCGTTTCCGCCGGCGACCGGATCACGCTGGTCGGGCGGAACGGCTCCGGTAAATCCACCCTGTTGAAGATCGCCGCCGGCCTCGTCCAGCCCGATTCCGGCACGCGCTTCGCGCAGCCGGGGGCAACGATCCGCTATTTGCCGCAGGAGCCGGATTTGTCCGGCTATGCCAGCACCGGCGCCTATGTCGCGGCCGGTCTCGGGCCGGGGGATGATGAATACCGGGCGCATTATCTGCTGGGCGAATTGGGTCTGAACGGGGAGGAGGATCCCAAGCGGCTGTCGGGCGGCGAGGCACGCCGCGCGGCTTTGGCGCGCACGCTGGCGCCTTCACCGGACATATTGCTGCTGGACGAGCCGACCAACCATCTGGACCTGCCGGCGATCGAATGGCTGGAGAAAGAACTGGCATCTCTGCGGTCAGGCATCGTGCTGATCAGCCATGACCGGCGGCTGCTGGAAAGCCTGTCGAAGGGGATCATCTGGCTGGATCGCGGCACGACGCGCACGCTCGATCGGGGGTTTTCGCATTTCGAGGCCTGGCGCGACGAGGTGCTGGAGCAGGAAGAGCGCGACAAGCACAAGCTGGGCCGCAAGCTGGTGATGGAGGAGGACTGGCTGCGCTATGGCGTGACGGCACGGCGCAAGCGCAACGTAAAGCGCCTGGGCGACCTGCACGGCCTGCGCAAGAAGCTGAAGGAGCAGCGCGGCGGCGGTTCCGGCCTGCGGATGGAGGCCGGGGAGACCGAGGTTTCCGGCAAGCTGGTGGTGGTCGCCGATCACGTGACCAAGTCGTTCGGCGACCGGGTGATCGTGCGCGACTTCACCGACCGCATTCTGCGCGGCGACCGGGTGGGGATCGTCGGGCCGAACGGGGCGGGCAAGACCACGCTGCTGGGGTTGCTGACCGGCACGCTGGCGCCCGACGAGGGCGAGGTGAAGGTCGGGACCAATTTGACGATCGTGACGCTGGACCAGCGCCGAGCGACGCTCGACCCGGCGATGACCCTGGCCAACGCGCTGACCGGCGGGCACGGTGAACGGGTGATCATCGGCGGGCAGTCGCGCCACGTGGTCAGCTACATGAAGGATTTCCTGTTCGGGCCGGAACAGGCGAACACGCCGGTGGGTGTGCTGTCAGGCGGCGAGCGCGGGCGGCTGATGTTGGCCCAGGCGCTGGCGCAGCCGGCCAATTTGTTGGTGCTGGACGAGCCGACCAACGATCTGGACCTGGAAACGCTGGACCTCCTGCAGGAGATGCTGGCGGATTACCCGGGCACGGTGCTGGTGGTCAGCCATGACCGCGACTTCCTGGACCGGGTCGCGACCTCAACGATCGCGTCGGAGGGGGATGGCAATTGGGTGGAATATGCCGGCGGCTATTCGGACATGGTGGCGCAGCGCGGTTACGGTGTGCGGGCCGGAGCGAAGGCGCAAACCACCCCTGCCGATGAACGGGCGAAGCCTGTTTCGGTGCGCGCCGATCCGCCGGGGAAGGCGAAGCGGCTGTCGTTCAAGGACAAGCACGTGCTGGAATCCCTGCCAGGGAAGATCGCCGGCCTGCAGGCGGATATCGCCAAATTCCAGCGGATGCTGGACGACCCAAATCTCTATGCCAAGAACCCGCAGAAATTCCAGAAGACGACGCAGGACCTGACCGCGGCCGAGACGGCACTCGCGGCGGCCGAGGAACAATGGCTGACGCTGGAAATGATGCGGGAGGAACTGGACGCTTAGCCCACAACTTGACGACGGCGCGACCGTGAACCGGCCGCGCCGCTGCTTACCCCCGGGAATGCCAGGGCGAAAACCTTGCCGCTCGGGGCCTATGGGTTCCTGCGAACCGCCAGGCCCCGAGTCGCAATCGATTACATCTTCTTCTTGACCGTCGCGGCCGGCATCGGTGTCGCGTTCGGCGCGGCGCCCGGCGGGGTGAATACCGTGCCGTTCTGCGCCGCCGACAGGCTCGCGGCGTTTAGCTGGTCGGCCATGCTGTCATGTGCCGGCGTGCCTTTCTTCGCGGCAATGGTCTTGTGCGCCGTGGCGTTGTGTTTGACGGGAGTATCGGCGGCCAGCGCGGGCGCGGCGGCAAGGCCGAGCGCTACAACGGCCAGGCCGAGGTTCGTGGCAAGTTTCGTCATCATGATCGTGTTCCTCTGATCGGTTGAAGCCATTGCGGCGTAGCCTCGGCCGGCCGCGCGAACGATGCACAGCAATTTGCAATTACAGGGATTTAACCCCAATGAAAATACCCATCGCAACAAAGTGGTAGGGAACCCGCTTCATTCGCCGCGGGGTGTTGTTCCGCTCCCACACTGCGGGGCAGCCTGGCGGGGTTATCGGCGGAACCGCAGGTCCATCCCCCGTGCGATCCAACCGGCCTCGATCGCGTCGAGATCGGTGAAACCGGATGGATTTGATTTCGACGGCGCCTGCGCCAGCCGGGGCTGCCCTTCCCGCCGCCAGAGGCCGAGCAGGCGGGCGAGTTCGGCCAAGGGATCGGCGTGGTCGTCCACCCGGAGATTGAGATCGGGGAAATCCTCGGTCGTGGTCAGCACCATTGCCGCGGATTGCCGGCCACGCCGGTCGCCGCCGGGGTCCTGCCCGGCTTCCATCGCCGCCATCAGGCGCTCCGGCAGATCGAGATCGGTCCGGGCGCGGACGGCGAGCAGGGTCTGGCGCACGACCTCCGGCCCGGCCAGCATATTGCCGGCGACGCTGACATACGGCGCGTCCTGACTGCCGCACCATTCGACGCAGTTCTGCCCGGTCCAGGCGGCGGTGCGCCCGAGCCGGTCCACCGCGTGGACTTGGCGGATGCCGCGCCCCTCGTCACCGGCCAGCGCGCTGTCGATCGCCGCCGCCGGGGGCAGGCCGCGTTCCATGGCGTCCAGGATCGCCGGACCGAGATAGCGGTTGGTCATCGACTGGGTGGAGACCGCCCCGACCCCGGCGCGCACGAACGGACAACTGGCGCCGACGGCGAAGGCCCGGGTGGCCACCGCCACGGCGAAGGCGCCGGAGGCAGGATCGTGGGTGACGATGGACCAGGTCATGCTGGCGACCACGTCATGTCGGTGATCCGTTCATGGGGATGGGCTCCTGTCGGGTGAGAAGAATTTTGCACGGCTCCCGTTCGCGGGAGACAGATTGCACCATATCGGGCCGCGGATTAAGCCCAGGGACGCAGCCTGGATTTCCTGGCCGGCGGGACGGGAACGAATGACAATGCCGGGATCGAGCAAGGCTCCGACGAAAACTGCGCCGGAATGGCTCGGCGTGCTGTACGGCGCGGCGGCGGCGATCATCTGGGGCAGCCAACTGGTGATGTCGCGCGCCGGCGCGACGATGGGTATGGACGGGTTCGACGTGGCGGCGCTGCGCGGCGGGGCGGCGGGGATCGCGCTGCTGCCCTGGCTGCTGTCGCGGCGACGCTACGGCAACGGCCCGGGGCTGACCCCGTGGCGGCATGCGCTGGGCTTGGCGCTGGCGGCCGGTCCACTCTTCATGATCGTCAGCATGGCGGGGTTTCATTACGCGCCGCTGCCGCACGGTGCGGTGCTGCAGCCCTCGGCGATGGTACTGACCTCGATGGGCCTGTCCGCGCTGCTGCTGGGCGAGAAGCTCCGTCCGCGGCGGCTGATCGGCGCAGCGGTGATCGTCGGCGGACTGACGATGATCGCCGGGCCGGCAATCCTGCAAGGCGACCGGCAGACGCCGATCGGCGATGTGCTGTTCCTGATCGCCGGCGGATTGTTCGCGCTCTATTCGGTGCTTTCCCGGCGCTGGAACGTCGGGCCGATGCAGGCCACCGGATCGGTGACGGTGATCGCCGCCATCCTGTATCTGCCGCCCTATCTGGCCTTCCACGGCCTGCACAACCTTATCGCGCTGCCCTGGACGATGCTGGTGGCGCAGATCCTGGTGCAGGGCCTGATCACGGGGATCCTGTCGCTGATCGTGTTCGGCCGGGCGATCCAGATCCTGGGCGCCGGGCGGGCGACCTTGTTTCCAGCTCTGGTGCCGGGAGCGGCGGTGCTGATCGGCATCCCCGTGGTGCGCGAATGGCCGACCGTCTTGCAGGTCGGCGGATTGCTGATGGTGACGCTGGGGCTAATCTTCTCGCTGAGTGGCGGAGCGAAGAAGAAGGCATAAGAAAGCCGCGGACCGGTATCATTCCGGTCCGCGGCCCTTGTTCAGACGAACGTAGCGAGATCAGCCACGCTTGCGGCGGATCAGGCCGAGGGCAGCCAGGCCGGCGCCGAAGATGGCGAAGCTGGCCGGCTCCGGAGTCGGGGTGAAGGACACGCCGCGCAGGACCTGGCCGTAGGCGGCCGTTTCCAGCGTGGTGAAGCTCTCACCGGCGGCTTGCGCCGCGGTGGTGTCGGCGAGGGTGTCGGTGATCGCCACCAGACGGTTCGGATCGGCCCCTTGATCGGTGTTGGTGCTGATCGTCGATGTGATCGCGTAAAGGTTTACGGTGCCGTCGGTATTGACCTGGCCGGTCAGATTGCGCAGGCCATCCGTGGCAGCGGAATAGCAACCGGTGCTGTCGGTAACAGTGCCGCAGACGGTGTACTGCTCACCCAGGTGCAGGCCGTTCTGCAGCGTGTAGGCGAGATGCCAGGTGCCGCCGCTCAGGACCCATTTCTCCAGGCCGGAATTCGGGTTCAATGCGTTCGCCGTGGTGTTCACGCCATCGCCTTCGTCAGCGACATACAGCGTGGTGGCGTTGGCGAACCAGATGCCGAAGGGATGGAAGTCGGTGGTCAGGAAGGCCGACTTGGTCGGGTCGGTCACGATGTTCTTGGCGAGCCCGGTCGGCAGGCCCGGCAGGATGGTGATCGTGGTGGAGGAAGCGGTCGCCAGGGTCGGCAGGGTGCCGGCGGTGCCGACCTGATAGACGGTGTCGACGCCGTTGCCGCCGCTGCCCTTGGTAACATACAGCGTGTTGTTGAAGATCGTCTCGCCGCGGAAATTATCGTCCTTGCCGGACTTGTCGGCGGCATAACCGTTCGACGTTACCGTGTAGCCGAACTGGAAGCCATTGGTGGCGCCCGGTGTGCCGTTCTGCACGCCGACGGCCGTGGTGTTCGGGTTGCCGAGCGTGCCGATCTGCACGCCGGTGTTGTTGACGATATTGATGGGTTCGGGGCTGCCACCGTTGCCGGCGTTGCCGACGGTGTAGAACGTATTGCCGCTGACGATCACCGCACGCTGGTTGTTGCCGCTATAGGCATTGTCATTGGAGGCAGTGGCGACGCCGTTGGTGCCGACGACAACGACAGTGCGCTGGACCGGCGCGATGGCGACGGGGTTTGTCGCATCGATGTGGCCGGGGGTGTTGGAGTTCGACACGTCAAGCGCGTTCACCGCCGCGGCATAGCCGGAGAAGCTCAGAACCTGGCCGTTGGCGGACAGGTTCAGCGCCAGTTCGGATTTGGAGGGGAAACTGGTCACGGCCACGGCGGAGGCGATCGCCAGAGTAGCGACCTGGGTGCCGGAGGTGGTCAGTTCCTGCAGCGTGATCGACGAGGTGATGCCGAAGCTGGCGTCCGGTGCTTCGTTCTTGAACACATTCGGATAGGAACCATTGGCAACCGCGACCCCACCGCCGGGCAAAGCCTGACCAACAGTGACGCTGGCAGCAATACCCTGATAGGTGCTGGTGCTGACAACAAGATCCCCGGGGGTGAAATAAAACGCCTGGGCGTTCTGAGCGGCGGCGATGGTGCCGGCAAGGCCGAGCAGGCCCAGCGCGAGGCGGCGGGTGGGAGAAGACATAGGTTGGAGCTTCCTTTTTTGGTGGTACCCGGAGAACGTGACAAGAAACGCCCCAACGTCCGGTCCGCGAAACGCAGAGTCGGCGAGCAGCTATTTCTTAACATTCGGTTAGGTTTTGCCCGTCCTGCGGGCAAGTGATAGTTACGTGACACTATGCTGAAATGTTATCTAACGAAATGATTATTTCTTGCGACAAGTTCATATTTTTTGGATTGCGGCCACTTGCCTCGAGGCAAGGAGCGGACCTGGTCTGCGGTCTGACGGCGAGTGGTTCAGCTTCCGGCGGGGTCCACGCCCGCGCCAGTTTCCAGGCCCAGATAGATGCGTTGCACGTGCGGATCATCGGCCAGCTTCGCCGCCTCGCCCTCCAGCACGGTGCGCCCGGTCTGCAGAACATAGGCATAGTCTGAGACTTCCAGCGCCAGTTCGACCGATTGTTCCGCCAGCAACAAGGTGAGGCCGGCATGGCGCAGGCGGACCAGGGTTTCGTACATGCTTTCCACCACCGCCGGTGCAAGACCGAGGCTGGGTTCGTCGAGCATCAGCAGGCTCGGGTCGCTCATCAGCGCGCGGCCGGTGGCGAGCATCTGGCGTTCGCCGCCCGACAGCGTGCCGGCGCGCTGGCGCCGGCGCTCGGCGAGGCGGGGGAACAGGGTGAATACCTTGTCCAGAAGTGCGGGCTCGCGCCTTCGGTCGGACAGCACCGTGGCGCCGAGGCGCAGGTTCTGTTCCACGCTCTGCTGCACGAACAGCCGCCAGCCCTCCGGCGACAGCGCCAGGCCGCGGCGGACGATGGCGAAGGCCGGCTGGCCGGTGATCGGCTGGCCGTTCAGCGTGATGCTTCCGCCGGCCGGCGGGACCAGTCCGGCGATGGCGTTCAGCGTCGTGGTCTTGCCGGCGCCGTTGGAGCCGAGCAGCGCTACCACCGAGCCTTTCGGCACTTCCAGGGAAACATCGGCCACGCCGACCAAATCGCCATAGCGCACCATCAGGTTCTTAACCGACAGCATCGAACCCATGGCGCCCGTCATGATATTTGTGTCCGCACGCGTTTCATCGAGCCGCCAAGGTAGGCGGCGATCACGCCGGGGTCGTCGACGACCTGGCGCGGCGGGCCCTCGGCGATCACCTTGCCCTGGTGGAACACCACGGCGTGCTCGGTCAGCGACAGGATCACTTCCATGATGTGCTCGACGATGACGATCGTGATACCGCGCTGCTGGATTTTCCGCACGAGGTCGATCGCCAGGCGCACCTCCGCCGGCGTGAGGCCGGCCAGCGCCTCGTCCAACAGCAGCAATTGCGGTTCGGTGGCCAGCGCGCGGGCGATTTCCAGGCGCTTGCGGCCGGGGGTGCCGAGCGATCCGGCGCGGGCATTGGCCAAGGTGTCCAGGCCGCAGAAGGCCAGGATTTCGTCGGCGACACGGCGCGCGGCGTTGCGGTGACCGTGGCGCAGGAAGGCGCCGACCATGACGTTTTCCGCGACGCTCATGTCCTCGAACGTGACCGGCACCTGGAAGCTGCGCGCCATGCCGAGGCGGGCGTGCTGTTCGGGCGTGGCACGGGTGACGTCGTGGCCTTTGAAGCGGATGGTGCCGGAGGTGGGCGTGAGGTCGCCGGCGACGCAGTTAAAAAAGGTACTCTTGCCCGCACCGTTCGGACCGATCAGGCCGACGATGTCGCCTTCCGTCACCGTCAGGCTGGCACCGTTGACGGCACGGAAGGAGCCGAACTCCATGACGACGGCGGTTGCCTCAAGCAGCACGGTTCTTCCTCCGTGACGTGAGCGCGCGCCAGATAACGGCCATGCCGCCCGGCTGGAAGCGGGCAACGAACAGGATGATGGCGCCGTAGACAATGAAGGTGATGCCCGTGCCGCCGCCGCCGAACATCGCATTGGTGGCTTCCTCCAGCGGCACCAGGATGACCGCGCCGACCAGCGGGCCGAACAACGTGCCGGCACCACCCAAAGCCGCAATGATGACCATCTTCACTGAGAGCAGGATGCCGAGGCCGGATTCCGGATCGACGAAGCCGACCATCACCGCATACAGCGTGCCGGCCAGAGAGGTGAAACTGGCCGACAGCAGCAAGGCATACAGCTTATAGCGCAGCACCGGCACGCCGAGGGAACGCGCCGCGCGGTCCCCTCCCCGAATGGCGGCCAAATAAAAGCCCATCTTGGAGCGCTGCATCAGCCAGGTCAGCCAGAGCAGCAGCAGCAGCACGGCGAGGAACAGATAGTGGTACGGCACCGGGCTGGTGAAGGAAAAATCCCAGACGCTGCGCGGCACCGGCGGCCCCATCAGGCCGACGGCGGCGCCGGTGACATCCCAGTTGGACGCGAGGATGCGGACCAGTTCGGCCGCGGCAATCGTTGCCATGGAGAAGTAATGGCCGCGCAGGCGGAACGTGGGTGTGCCGACCAGGGCGGCGAGCGCGAGGCTGACGGCGACACCGATCGGCGCCCCGGCCAGTGGCGGCCAGCCCCAGCGGGTGAACACGATCAAGGAGGCATAGGCGCCGGCGCCGAAATACACGACGTGGCCGACCGAAACCTGCCCGCCATAGCCGCCGATCAGATTCCAGGCGGAGGCCGAAATCGCCGCCAGCAGCACCAGCGCGCCGACGCGCTGGTAGAACACGTCGTGCACCACCAGCGGCCACAGCGCGATGATGAGCAGGCCGGCAATCGTGGCGATGCGGTTGATGTTCATAGCTTGCCCAGCAGGCCCTGCGGGCGCACCCAGAGCACGGCCAGGAACAGCGAGTAGACCAGCACGTCCTGATACACCGCGCCGATGAGATAGGCGGACAATGCCTGGATGACGCCAATGGCGAGGCCGGCGACCAGCGCGCCAGGCACCGAGCCGAAGCCGCCAAGACAAACGACGACGAAGGCGATCAGCGAGAGCGATTCACCGACCGTCGGAGAGATATAGAAGAACAGCGCGATCAGCGCGCCGGCGATGCCGGTGGTGGCGGCGCCCACGCCCCAGGCCAGCGCCTGCATGCGGTCCGGGCGGATGCCCATCAGCATCGCGGCGTTGCGGTCCTCGGCGACGGCGAGGACACGCGAGCCGAGCATGGTACGGGTGAGGACGAGGTGCATGCCGAGGGTGATGACCAACGCCACGGCGCCGCCGAGAAGTTTCGATGCCTCGATGCGAATCCCGGAAATATCGATCGTGCCGCCGACGAGGTTTTCCGGCAGGGAGACGAAATTGGCGGAGAAGGCCCAAAAGGCGGAATAGCGCAACACCAGAGCGAGGCCGAACGTGCCGAGGATCTGCGCCAGCATCGGCCCGCGGGCAACGTGACGAACCAGGCCGAGGTAGACGACAACGCCCAGAACGAACAGCAAAGCCGCGGCTCCCGGCACGAAGAAGATCGGCCCGAGATGCCATAAGGTAAAGGCGTAGAACGCCGCATACATCGCCAGCATGACGAAATCGCCATGCGCGAAGTTCACCACGTTCATCATGCCCCAGATCAAGGTAAGGCCGGAGGAAAACAGCGCGTAGACCGCGCCCATCAGCAATCCGCTGACGACGACCTGCAACAGGATCAAGGCATTAACTCAGGCATCAACCAGGACCCACGCTGCTTCGTCTCCGCCGTTTCGCGAACCTGCCATGCGGCGAGGTCAGTGCTGCTGACCTATACGAAGGCCGCCCAGGAAACAAGGCGGGAAGAGATGCGGATTGCCGGAGGCAAGCGGGACGGACTAGCCTTCCAGGGCCAAGAAGCGACCTCTCCTAGAATGAACAAGAACAGGAGCCAAAAGATGCTGCCAAAGACACCGATCCTTCGTCGTCGTTCGTTGCTGCAGGCCGGCATGGGGGCGATGCTGACCCCTGCCCTGCCGCATATCGCGCACGCTGCCCAGGCGCCCGGGGTGACCGACACCGAGATCAAGATCGGCAACACCAATGCTTATTCCGGCCCGGCATCCGCCTACGGCACGATCTCCAAGGCGGAGGCGGCCTATTTCCGGATGATCAACGCCGGTGGCGGGGTGAACGGGCGCAAGATCACCTTTATCTCCTACGACGACGGCTATAGCCCGCCGAAGACGGTAGAGATGGTGCGCCGGCTCGTCGAACAGGACGAGGTGGCGCTGATGTTCAATCCGCTGGGGACTGCACCAAACACCGCGATCTATAAATACCTGAACCAGAAGGGCGTGCCGCATCTGTTCATCTCCACCGGGGCGGACAAATGGGCCGACTACAAGGAGCATCCGTGGACGCTGATGTGGTCGCCCAGCTACCGGGTGGAAGCCCAGGTCTATGCGAAATATATCGGCCGCACGAAGCCAGACGCCAAGATCGGACTGATTTATCAGAACGACGATTTCGGCAAGGACTACGTCAACGGCTTCAAGGATATCCTTGGCGAAAAATTCGCGGGCAAGGTCACGGCTGTTTCCTATGAGGTGACCGACGCCACGGTGGACAGCCAGTTGGTCAGCCTGCAATCGGCGGGCTGCGATACGCTGATGACGGCGGCGACACCGAAATTCGCCGCGCAAACGATCCGCCGGGTGGCCGACATGAACTGGCAGCCGTTCCATGTGCTCAGCAATGTATCGATCTCGGCCGGCTCGGTCATGCTGCCGGCCGGTGCAGAGAAGGGTATCGGCATCATCAGTTCCGGCTACCTGAAGGACGCGACCGATCCGCGCTGGGCCGAGGATGCGGGGATGACGGGTTGGCGGGCGTTCATGAAGCAATGGTATCCGGATGGCGATATCGTCGATACCGCCAACGTGTTCGGCTACGGGGTATCGCACACGCTGGTGACGCTGCTGACGCAGTGCGGCAACGATCTGTCGCGCGCGAACATCATGCAGCAGGCGACACAGCTGAAGGAAACCGACAACCCGGTGGTGCTGCCGGGCATGAAGGTGCAGACCAGCCCCACCAGCTTCCGGCCGATGCGCCAGTTGCAGCTGATGAAGTGGACCGGCAAGAGCTGGGACCTGTTCGGCGAGTTGATCGAGGGCGCTGGGACCTAGGCAGAGCCAGGCTAGAACGCTCGCATCCGGTTGTTGCGAGGCTGGTGCTCGACCTCCGCCAGGCCGAGTTCCTCCAGCACCGGTGGGACGTAGTTGGCGAAGCGGCCGCGCAGGCCCTTCTTCAACCCGTACCTGCCTGCCACGGGATTGACGGGCGACCGGCCCCAGGCCTCGACGGTCCCATCCGCGGCGGGCTTCTGTTCGTCGCTGCTCCCCAGCTTCATCCAATCGCCGCTGGCGATGAGCATGGCGTGCAAGTCCTCGATGCAGCGCAGCGCATAGCCCAATTCGGTCTTGCCGACCTGGATGACGAGCGCGGGCGGAACGGAGGCCTCATCCCTGTAGGCCTGGAAGCTGGACTTGCCACTCGGCGTAAACAGAGTCCACGGGTTCTCGCGCGTGCCGCCGCCGGTTCCTGCCATCGCCCCTGCTCCGATCGTTTCAAGCATGGAAAATATGGGCGATCGGTGGCCAGCTGTCTCCCCCAATGGAAGCGAGCGCCGGCCGCAGCAGCCGGGCACCTGAAGCTGGCGCGCAAAAATGTCTCACGGTTTCGTACCGAAATCGGCAATACTATTTCTGCACTCACGTGGCAGGCCCTTGCGGCCGGCCGTCGGGACGCGCTGCCAGTGGTGGCCTGAACGCGGGCCTCGCCCTTCGACTTGGGGGCAGACCCGCGACGTCCTGAAACAAGAAACGCCCGGGCCATGACCCGGGCGAACGAGGGAGTGTGCTCATGTCCGACAAGTTGCCGCGCGTCACGCGCCGCAGGACGATCCAGCTCGCCGCCGCCGCAACCGCGCTGCCTTTGGTGCATATCCGCACCGCCGGCGCCGCGGGAAAGCTTTCCATCGGTTTCTGGGACCATTGGGTGCCGGCAGGCAACGCCGTCATGCAGAAGCAGGTCGATGCCTGGGCCGCGAACAACAAGGTAGAGGTGCAGGCGGACTTCATCTCCAGCTCCGGCGGCAACAAGCTGCTGATGACCCCGGCCGCCGAGACGCAAGCCAAGACCGGGCATGACGTGATGACATTCTTCACCTGGGACGCGCAGAACTACGCCAGCAGCCTGACGCCGATGGACGATGTGATGGACCGGCTGGTGGCGAAGAACGGCGCCGTCAGCGAGACCTGCACCTATCTGGCGAAAGTGAAGAACCACTGGGTCGCGGTGCCCACCAGCAGCGGCGGACAGACCAAGCCGTGCTGCGCGCGGATCAGCTGGTTCAAGAAGCACGGCCTGGATATCCAGGCGATGTATCCGGCGAAGGAAGAAAAGAACGCGCTGCAGGATGCCTGGACCTGGGAGGCCTTCCTGAAATACGCCGAACTGGCGCAGCAGGACGGCATGACCTTCGGGCTGGGCATGGGCAGCGGGCTGAACACCGATGCCACCGACACGCATGGCGCGTTGTTCAAGGCCTATGGCGCCACGCTGATCGATGGCGAGGGCAACATGCAGCTGAAGTCACCGGAGATGCGCCAGGTGCTCGAATTCGCACAGCGCCTGACAAAGTTCTATCC
>CAINEA010000214.1 GCA_903847525.1 uncultured Acetobacteraceae bacterium
ACTTCTGCCGAGGCTTCGTCGTAGCGGGCGAGCAACTGGTCGTGCCAGAGGCGGCAGGTGCGGGCGTAGTGTTCGCGCCAGGCTTCCATGTCGTGCACCTCGAAGCCGTGGCGCTGCAGGTTGGCGATGGACATGCCGACGTGATCGAGTTCGCCGCCGGGGAAGATGTAGCGCACCAGGGCTGCGTATTCCTTCGGGCGGCGCTTGAAGCGGCGGTCGTCGCGCTTGGCCGGGCGGGCGATGGAGTGGTGCAGATAGAGCCCGCCGGGATTGAGCAGCCGGTTGACGGTGCGGAAATAGGTGGCGTGGTTGGCGATGCCGACCTGTTCGAACATGCCGATGGAGGAGATCTTGTCGAAGGTTCCTTCCATCAGGGCGTAATCGCGCAGTTCCAGCTTCACCCGGTCCTGCAGGCCGGCGCGGGCGATGCGCTCGTTGGCGTAGGCGAACTGTTCCTTCGATAGCGTGACCCCGGTGGCGCGCACGCCGTAATGCTGGGCGGCGTGGCACACGAGCGCGCCCCACCCGCAGCCGATGTCCAGCAGCGTGTCACCCGGCTTCAGGCGCAGCTTGCGGCAGATCATGTCCAGCTTGTCGTGCTGGGCCTGGGCCAGGCTGTTGTTCCAATCTTTGAAATAGGCGCAGGTGTAGACCATCGAGGCGTCGAGAAAGAGCGCGTAGAAATTGTTGGACGCATCGTAATGATACGACACGTTGGTGCGGTTGGCGTCCTCGCTGCCGTCGGCCAGGGCCTTGTCGCCGTGGATGCCCTCCAGCGGCCAGGGACCGCCGCGCGGCACGCGCAGGAAGCGGGCGAGCGTGGTGACCAGCTTCAGCTTGTCGAGGCTCTTCAGCAGCGCGCGGGAGCGGATCTTGGGCCGGCGGGCGACGAGGTCGAAGATCGTGCCGCCGCGAATATCGACCCGGCCGGATACCCAGAGATTGGCCAGCGTGTCGATGTTGGGCCGGCGGAGCAGGGCGGCGATCACGCCCTCATCGGCGAGGCGGATCGCCAGCGCGTCGGCGGGCAGGCCCTGGGGCACGGTGCTCCCGTCCCACAGGAGGAAGCCAAGATCGAGGTCCAGTCGCTCACGCGCATGGTCCAGCAGGCGGCGCAGGCTTTGCAGCCGGGTGGTTGCAGTCAAGGCGGCGCTCCGATCGTCCTGTGCAAGGACGGCCGGTCTAGCACCCAAACGGCAGCGGCTAAAACCCGGTCAGCTTCCGGCTGTCATCAGGTCCCCGAACAGCGTCCAATGCTCCCCATCGATTCTGGCGAGGTTGACCGATTGAAGCGGGAAGTAGTCGGTCGGGCTGGTATTGGCCTTGATCCCCGGCAGCAGCATCGGCACCTCCCAGTCCTTCATGCTGGCGGTCTGGTGCATGACGTTCTCGCGCGTCAGGTCGTCGCCGCAATTCTTCAGGATGCGTGTCATGACGATCGCGCCGATATAGCCGGACACGTTGGCGCTTTCGATCAGGTTCGCGGTCGGGTTCCATTTTTCCATCCACGCCTTCCATTCCAGATAGTCCGGCGCGCCGTGCCAGCGTGGATCGGTGATGTCCTTGAGATAGGCGGCGGTGATGATCCCCTGCGAATTCTCGAAGCCCGCAGGGCGGATGACGGCGCCGATCGAGGCGGATACGTTGACCAGATACTGCGCCGGCTTCCAGCCGATCTCGGCGGATTTCTTGATCGCCTGGGCGGCGAATTTCGGCGTGGTCACGTTGTAGAACACGTTGGCGCCGGAATTCTTCAGCTGCAGCACCTGGCTGTCGACTGTGGGGTCCGTCACTTCGTAGGTGACCGCCGCAACCACCGATTTTTCATAGTCCTTGCCGAGGCCCGCCTTCAGGCCCTCCATGAACCCGTCGAGATAATCCACGCCCATATCGTCGTTCTGGCGGAGGATGCCGATCTTCGGGTCCTTGACCGTGGCCAGCGCATGCTTGGCGTAGATCAAGCCTTCAGTGTGGTAATCCGGCTGCCAGCCCATGCTCCAGGGGAATTGCTTGGGATTGCCCCATTTCGATGCGCCGCTGGCGATCAGGATATGCGGCACCTTCTTCTGGTTGACGTATTTGTGGATGGCCGTGTTGCAGGCGGTGCCGAGGGTGGAGAACAGCAGCAGCACCTGGTCGCGCTCGACGAGCTGGCGCACCAGTTCCACCGTCTTCGGCGGCGAATAGCCGTCATCCAGCGACAGGAAGTTGATCTTGCGCCCGTTCACCCCGCCCTGTTCATTGACCATACGGAAATAGGCCGCCTGCGCCCGGCCCACCACGCCATAGGCGGATGCGTTGCCGGAATAGGGCATGGTGTTGCCGATCTTGATCTCGGTGTCGCTGGCCCCGGGGCCGTACTTGGCTTCGGCCCGCGCCCCCCTGCTGGTGACCAGCGTTCCTCCGGCCAGCAACAGGGCATCGCGTCGGCGGAGTTTCATTGTCATAGGCGTTCCTCCTCGCTGCGGCGGCCGGTTATCGGGCTCGCCTTTGGGTGATGAAACGGTAGAGCCGGCCACAGCCGCCGGCGACGCCGGTCGGCATGACGTACATCAGCAACAACAGCAGCACGCCGTAGATGGCCCAGGACGGCACGTCGTAGCGCAGGTCGAAGGTGGATTTCATCCAGTCCGACAGGGATTGCGACCAGTTCTGCACCAGCACCAAGAAGATGCCGCCAATGAGGCAGCCCGAGAGCGACGAGATGCCGCCGACGACGAGGCCGACGAGGAAGGCGATCGACAGCGGCAGGGCGAAGCTGTCGGGGGCGACATAGGCGACGGTGATCGCCGACAGCGCGCCGGCGAGGCCGGTGTAAAGGGCGCTGATGCCGAAGGTGATGGTTTTGTAGAGCGAGGTGTCGATGCCCATGGTGCCGGCGGCCATGCCGTGGTCTCGGATGGCCATCATGGCGCGGCCGCTGCGGCCGCGCAGCATGTTGAAGGCGGCCCAGAACAGTACCATCGCGACGATCAGACAGAAATAGAACAGCCACTGGTCGGGGCTGAGCGGCAGGCCGAAGGGGGCGTCGGGCTTTTCCAGCACCAGGCCGGCGACGCCACCGGTCCAGCCGGCGATCGCCTTGTGCTTGAGGATCTGCGGCACCGCGATCGCGAGGGTGAAGGTGGCCAGAGCGAGGTAGTGGCTTTCAAGCTTCAGGGCGGGAAAGCCGAACAGGAAGCCGGCGCCGAAGCAGACGATGGCGACGACCGGCAGGGTGGTCCAGTACGGCCAGTTGCCGTCGTTCATCAGGATGGCGGTGACGTAGGCGCCGAGCGCGAAGAACGCGCCGTGGCCGAGGGAGATCTGGCCGTTGAAGCCGGTCAGCAGGTTCAGGCCCAGCACGGCGATGGCGTAGACCATCATCGATTGGCCCATGAACATGTAATAGTCGAAGCTTTCGGACGGGTAGATTTTGCCCAGCAGCGGCAAGGCCGCCATCGCCAGCCAGAAGAGGATGGCCAGCGCGCCGATGCCGCGCCGTGTCGCCCAGGAATTCGTGATCGCTGCCATGGTCAGACCCGCTTCACGTTGACGCGGCCGAACAGGCCGGCGGGCTTGAGGATGAGCACGCCGACCACGATGATCAGGGCGAAGGTGAGCTTCAGTTCGTTGCCGATCAGGTAGGTGCCGACGAGGTTTTCCAGCACGCCGACGACGAAGCCGCCGACCACCGCGCCGCCGGGATTGCCGATGCCGCCGACCAGCGCGCCGGCGAAGCCATAGATCAGGATGCCGGTCATCATGTTGGGGTCGAGGAAGACGATCGGCGCCACCATCATTCCCGCCACCGAGCCGATCGCGGCGGCCAGGCCCCAGCCGAGTGCGAGCATCCAGGACACCCGCACCCCCATCAACCGGGCGGAGGCCGGGTTCTGCGCCGCGGCGCGCATCGCCAGACCGAGCGTAGTGAAGCGGAAGAAGATTGTGAGGACGCCGAGCATGATCGCGGTGACCGCCACCACGCCGATCTGGTGGTAGGAGATCAGACCGTGGCCGGTCGGGTCGCCGATGGGGAACGGCGAGGGGAACTGCTTGACCGTGTAGCTCCAGAGCATCCCGGCGATGGCGTTGAAGATGGACAGCAGGGCGATGAAACAAACCACGAGCGCCAGCACCGGCGCGTGTTCGAGTGGTTTCAGGATAAACCGCTGGATCAGCAACCCGCCGGTGAAGGCGATCAGGATCGTGAGGCCGAAGGCGATCCAGTAGGGAATGCCGGCCTGGATCAGCGCCCAGGCGATGTAGGTGGCGAACATCGCCATCTCGCCCTGGGCAAAGTTGATGTGGTCGGTGGAGACGTAGATCATCACCAGGCCGAGCGCGACGCAGGCGTAGATGGCGCCCGATGTCAGGCCGGAAGCGATCTGCTGCAGCAGGAATTCCATCGTTGCCCCTTAATAGCCGAGATACGCTTTGCGCAGCGTCTCGTCGTTCTGCACCATGCTGGACGGGCCGGAAGTCACGACCCGGCCGGTTTCCAGCAGGTAGACGTGATCCGCCAGTTCCAGCGCCAGGGCGGCATTCTGTTCGACGATCAGCATCGACACCTTTTCGTGCTCGTTGATGCGGCGAAGGATGCGGAAGATCTCCTGCACCACCAGCGGCGCCAGGCCGAAGGAGGGTTCGTCCAGCAGCATCAGACGCGGGGCGAGCATCAGCGCGCGGGAGATCGCCAGCATCTGCTGCTCGCCGCCCGACAGGGTGCCGGCCTGTTGTTTCAGGCGTTCCTTCAGGCGGGGGAAGTAGTCGAACACCAGTTCCAGGTCCCGCCGCGCCGCCGCGTGGTCGCGGCGGGTGTGGAAGGCGAGGCGCAGGTTTTCCTCGACCGTCAGGCCGGCGAAGGTGCCCCGGCCTTCGGGCACGTGGGCGACGCCCATGCGCACGATGTCCTCGGTGGCCTTTCGGGAGATGTCCTGCCCGGCCATGACGCTGGTGCCGGTGCGGCGGATCATGTTGCACAGCGCGCGCAGGGTGGTGGTTTTGCCGGCGCCGTTGGCGCCGAGCAGGGCGGTGACGCCGCCGGTGGCGATGGTGAAGTCGATGTCGAACAGGGCGCGGATCGGGCCGTAATAGGCGCTCAGGCCTTTGACTTCGAGGATGTTGGTCATCTAGGCGGCCGTGCCGAGATAGGCGCGGATGACCTCGGGGTGGCGCTTCACCTCATCGGGCGTGCCGTCGGCGATCTTGCGGCCGAAATTCACCGTCACGACCTGATCCGACACGGACATCACCAGGCTCATGTGATGCTCGACCAGCAGCACCGTGACGTCCTGCGTGTCGCGCACGCGGCGGATCTGGCCTTCGAGGATGTGGACCTCCTCATGGTTCAGGCCGGCGGCGGGCTCATCCAGCAGCAGCAGCTTGGGTTTGGCGGCCAAGGCGCGGGCGAGTTCGACGCGCTTGCGGATCGGGAACGGCAGGCCGCCGGCCGGCCAGTCGACATAGCCGCGCAGTTCCATGAACTCGATCAGTTCCATCGCCCGGTCGCGCGCGCCTTTCTGTTCGGCGACGACGGAGGGCAGGCGGAGTGCATTGGCGAGGAAGCTTGATTGCGTCTGGCTGTGCCGCCCGACCATGATGTTTTCCAGCACCGTCAGGCGGTCGAACAGGGCGACGTTCTGGAACGTGCGGCCGATGCCCTCGGCGGCGATGCGGTGGCGGGGGATGGCCAGCAGCGAGCGGCCCTCGAACAGGATGTCGCCGGAGCTTGGCTGGTAGAGGCGGCTGAGGCAGTTGAACAAAGTGGTCTTGCCGGCGCCGTTCGGCCCGATCAGGCCGACGATCTGGCCGGCATGAACGTCGAAGCTGACCTCGTCCAGCGCCACGACGCCACCGAAGCGTACAGTGACGTCCCGCACGCTGAGCAGTGGTTCCTGCACGCGCAACTCCTCCCTAGCGAATGGCCCGTGTGCCTTGGCAGCACCCTTGAAGCCTTCGTCCCTTCTCTTGCGCGTACCATGCGCAACGCATCGCGCCGACGCAACTGGTTTGCGGATGACAAGCTGTCCACCTTCCAGTCCGGTGGGTTGCGACAAGGATTTACCGGGAAGCCTGCTTCGGCCTAGCATCCAGGATGAAGCAGCCCGGCAACAGGGCCGCC
This sequence comes from uncultured Acetobacteraceae bacterium, assembly GCA_903847525.1. Lineage (GTDB taxonomy): Bacteria > Pseudomonadota > Alphaproteobacteria > Acetobacterales > Acetobacteraceae > PALSA-911. The sequence goes on from CAINEA010000214.1 coordinate 6,104, forward strand.
CGTTGGTACATGCCGTATCGCAAGCGAAAGGGAACCGGAACATGCTCAAGCCAATCACCATGTCGTACCCCGTCGTGCCGGCGAAGGACGAAGCCGAGCGCGCCGCTATGCGCCCGATCGGGCGCAACCGGGAGCGGTACCAGGCGGCAATCTCGGGCCTGACCGAGATCATCCAGGCGGCCGATGAACTGGGTTTCTGGGGTGCAGCCACCCCGGAGCACCATTTCTGGTCCGAAGGCTATGAGGTCGCGCCGAGCCCCGGCGCCACCAACGCGTATTGGCTGGCCAAGACCAAGAATATCAATATCGGGCCGCTCGGCTATGTGATGAGCACGCACAACCCGATCCGCGTGGCCGAGGAGGTCGCGGTGATCGACCATCTGTCGCAGGGCCGCACCTTTGTCGGGTTCGCCCGCGGCTACCAGTCGCGCTGGACGAATGTGCTGGGGCAGCATCTGGGTGCGCGGGCGACCAAATCGCCGGAAGCGGCGGTGTACAACCCCAATACCGCCAATGCCGGCTTTTCCGTTGCGACGCAGCTGCAGAACGACAAGGACGACGATGCGCGCAACCGGGCGATCTTCGAGGAAAGCATCGAGCTGGTGGTGAAGGCCTGGACGCAGGAGAGCTTCACCCACAAGGGCATGAACTGGCAGGTGCCGTTTCCGTTCGAGGCGGGGATCGACGATTGGCCGCTGGCGAAGGCCGGCGTGACGCAGCGGCTGGGTGCGCCTGGCGAAGTGGACGAGCAGGGCGTGTGGCGGCGGGCATCGGTTGCCCCAGCGCCGTATACGCGGCCGCACCCGAAGGTGTTCGTGGCGGGATCCGGCAGCCCGGAGACGATCGAGTTCTGCGGCAAACATGGTTTCGTGCCGACCTATTTCGCTTCCATCGCCGCCGCCGGACCATTGTCGGAGCGCTATCGCACCGCCGCCGCGCAGAACGGACGGTCGTTCGCGCCCGGGCAGAACCAGTGCCTGGTGCGCTGGATCCAGATCGGCACGACCGAGGAGGACGCGCTGGAAAAGATCCGCGCCTATGATCTGGATATCTGGAAGAACTTCTATGCCGCGATGGGCCGGCGCAAGGTGGAGGGGGACGATATCTTCGGGTCCCTGGTCAACTCGGGCCTGTTCGTGTTCGGCACTGTGGACAGCGTGCGCCAGCAATTGGTGGAGCAGTGGAAGGTGCTGCCGGGCGAGCATATCGCGCTGGTGAACCATTACGCGCAGATGCCGAAGGAGAAAGTGATCGAAACGCTGGAAATTTTCCAGAAGGAGATCAAGCCGGCGCTGGATCAGGTGATCTACGACGCCTCCCGCATGGCGGCCGAGTAGGTGAAGGAAGGCGAGGGGCTCCGCCCCCTCGACCCCCGCTAAGGGCAAGCCCTTAGAACCCGCTACTTGGTTTGGGAGTGGAGAGGGGGCCTACTCGGACCCGGCGAGGTCACGGTTGGCCCCCTCTCCAC
>CAINEA010000215.1 GCA_903847525.1 uncultured Acetobacteraceae bacterium
CACGTCCGAGTTCGGCTGGAAGGGTGTGAGTGAAAGCCCGCTGACCGGCATCACCCATAACCCGTGGAAGCACGGCTACAACGCCGGAGCGTCTTCCGCCGGTGCCGGCGCTGCCTCGGCCGCCGGTTTCGGCCCGCTGCACCAGGGCAGCGACGGTGCCGGCTCTATCCGCATGCCCAGCCATTTCTGCGGCATCTTCGGCCTGAAGCCGAGCTATGGACGGGTGCCGGCCTATCCCGCCGGGGGCGGCGACTACACGTCCCACTCCGGCCCGATGACCCGGACCGTGGCGGACAGCGCGCTGATGCTGGAGGTGATGGCCGGGCCGCATTGGTCCGACCACACGTCGCTGGAGGCCGGCCCGGCGCCGTATCTCGCTCGGCTGCATGAGGGGATCAAAGGCAAGCGCGTGGCGTTCAGCCCCGATCTGGGCCACGCACGGGTCGATCCCGATGTTGCCGCCCTGGTGCGCGCCGCCGCCAACCGCTTTACCGAACTCGGCGCGATCGTGGAGGAGGTGAAGACCCCTTGGGCCGCCGAGGGGCCGGAACTGATCCGCTATTTCTGGGCCGCGCATATCGCCCGCCTGGCCGCGAAGCTGCCGGAATGGGAATCGCGGATGGACCCTGGGCTGGTCGCCTGCATCAAGGACGGCGCGGTGGTGTCCATTCCCGACTACGTGCTGAAGCGCGAGCGCAAGATGGCCTATATCGCCGGCATCCATCGCTGGTTCGAGGATTGGGACTTCCTGCTGACCCCGGCCGTTTCCGTTGCCGCGTTCCCGGCGGAAAAGCTGATGCCGGACCATTGGCCGAGCCATGCCTGGGACTGGGTGAGTTGGGCCGAGTTCTCGTACCCGGTCAACTTCTCCTGGAACCCGGCCGCTTCCGTGCCGTGCGGCTTCACCGCCGAGGGATTGCCGGTTGGGCTGCAGGTGGTGGGCAAGCGCTTCGACGATCTGGGCGTGCTGCAGGCCGCAGCCGCGTATGAGGCGATTGCGCCCTGGGCCGACAAGCGGCCGGTTCTGTGATGTGACGCCGCCGGTTTCGTGGTTTGTCCAATTGGATTTTGGGTGCAGTATTCGCTCAATAGCACTCAAGAAAAGCGAGGACTGGACCATGCACCGGCGACATCTCCTGAAGGCGGCCGCGGCCGCGGCTTTCGTGCCCGCGACGCCATCGATCGTGCGGGCGGCGACCGTCGGGGTCACCGACACCGAAATCCGCATCGGCAGCACCGCCGCCTATAGCGGCCCGGCCTCGGCCTATGGCGCCATCGGGCGGGCCCATGCGGCCACCTGGCAATGGTTCAACGACCAGGGCGGGGTGAACGGGCGCAAGGTGAAGTTCCTGTCCTATGACGATTCCTATTCCCCGCCGAAAGCCATCGAGCAGGTACGCCGGCTGGTGGAGCAGGACGAGGTTGCCTGCCTGTGCAACACGCTCGGCACGGCGGCCAACACCGCGTTCCTGAAATACGTCAACCAGAAGCAGGTGCCGGATCTGTTCGTCGGCAGCGGCGCGGACAAGTTCCAGGACCCGAAGACCTATCCCTGGACCATCGGCTGGCAGCCGAGCTACCGGGTGGAGGCGCAGATCTTCGCGAAGTATGCGCTGAAGGAGAAGCCGGACGGCAAGATCGGGATTCTCTATCAGAACGACGATTTTGGGAAGGACTACCTGAACGGCTTCAAGGACGTTCTGGGCGACCGGTTCGACAAGATCGTCACCGCCGTGTCCTATGAAGTTACCGACGCGACCATCGACAGCCAGGCGATCACCTTGCAGCAGGCGAAGGTGGACTCCGTGCTGTCGGCGGCCACGCCCAAGTTCGCGGCCCAGTTCATCCGCAAGCTGGCTGACATGAACTGGAAGCCGCTGCAGATGCTGTCCAACGTATCCAGCTCCGTGGGTGCGGTGATCGAGCCCGCCGGGGTGGAGAAAGCCATCGGGCTGATTAGCAACACCTACTACAAGGACCCGTCCGACCCGCATTGGAAGGACGATCCCGGCATCGTTCAATGGCGCGCGGTGATGAACAAATACCTGCCCGGGTCGGACCTGAACGATGCGTTCTACGTCTATGGCTACGGCGCGGTAATGACGATGATCCCGGTGCTGAAGCAATGCGGCAACGATTTCTCGCGCGAAAATTTAATGCGCCAGGCGACGAACCTGAAGAACGTGGAGGTACCGACGCTGCTGCCGGGGATCAAGGTCAACACCAGCCCGACCAACTATCATACCATCGGCCAGGTGCAGCTGATGCGCTGGTCCGGCAAGAGCTGGGAACTGTTCGGGGACGTGCTTTCGGGCGCATCAACCTAGAGCAATATCGCCGCAGATAGACGCGGCGATATTGCACTTGACCGGGAGGAGGCCATGTCCAACAGTGCCGAAAACGCTCCGCGGCATGAGGCCTGGGAACCCGGCCTGACGCGCGTGCCGTTCTGGGTATACCAGGACGACGCAGTGCGCCGGGCCGAGCAGGAGAAGATTTTCCAAGGACCGGTCTGGAACTATCTTTGCCTGGAACACGAGCTTGCGAACACCGGCGACTACCGCACGAGTTTCGTCGGCGACATGCCGGTGATCTCGGTGCGGGCGGAAGACGGCAGCATTCGCGCGTTCGAGAACCGCTGCGCCCATCGCGGCGCGCTGATCGCGTTCGAGGACGGCGGCAATGTCTCGGAGTTTCACTGCGTCTATCACGCCTGGCGCTACGACCTTGCCGGCAATTTGAAATCGGTCGCCTTCCGCCGCGGCGTGAACGGCAAGGGCGGGATGGCCGAAAGTTTCTGCCTGGAGGAGCACGGCCCGCGCAAGCTGCGCACCGCCACGATCGGCGGGCTCGTGTTCGGCACGCTGTCGAACGAAACGCCGGAGCTGGAGGAATATCTCGGGCCGGCCATCTGCGCGAAAATACGCCGCGTGCTGCACAAGAAGCCGGAGATCTTGGGCCGTTTCACCCAGCCGATGCCGAACAACTGGAAGCTGTACGCGGAGAACGTGAAGGACACCTATCACGCCAGCCTGCTGCATCTGTTCTTCACCACCTTTCGCATCACGCGCTTCAGCCAGGCCGGCGGCATCACCATCAGCGACGACGGCGCGCACCATGCCAGTGCCACCTACGCCCAGCTTGAAACCAGGGATACGATCTACAAGGACGAGGCGATCCGATCGGACAACGATGCGTTCCGGCTGGCCGATCCGTCGATGCTCGATCCGGTGGATGAGTTCGGCGACGGCATCCAGTTGCAGATCCTGACGGTGTTCCCAACCTTGGTTCTGCAGCAGACCCATAACAGCCTCGCGATCCGCAATTTCGTGCCGCGCGGCACCGACGCGATGGATTTGCACTGGACCTATCTCGGCTTTGCCGACGACACGCCGGAACTGCGCAAGCGACGGCTGAAGCAAGCCAATCTGGTCGGGCCGGCCGGCTTCGTGTCGATGGAGGATGGCTGTATCGGCGGCTTCGTGCAGCGCGGCGCGATGGCAGCGGCGGACGAATTGTCTGTCGTGGAGATGGGCGGGGCGGAGGCACGAACCACCGACACCCGCGCGACGGAGACGGCGGTGCGCGGCTTCTGGCAGATCTATCGCCGGCTGATGGGACTGTGAGGCCGTGACCAGCGCCGAGTTGCTGTTCCGGCTGGCGGCGCTGAATACGCATTATGCCAACGCGATCGACGCCGATCGGCTGGAGGATTGGCCCGGTTTCTTCGAGGAAGTCTGCCTCTACAAGATCACGACGGCGGAGAATGAAAAGCGCGGCTACGCCGCCGGCGTGGTCTATGCCGATAGCCGCGCGATGCTGTCCGACCGGATCGCCGCCTTGCGCCAGGCCAATATCTACGAACGCCACAGCTACCGCCATATTATCGGCACGCCGTCGGTCCGGTCCGAGGAGGAGGGCGTCATCGCGGCCGAGACGCCGTTCCTGATCGTGCGGATCATGCGCGACGGCAAGATGGATTTGTTCGCCACCGGGGTTTACCGGGACCGGGTCAGCCAGGCCGCGGACGGCGAACTGCGCGTTGCCGAGCGCATCGTGGTCTGCGACAGCCCGCGCTTCGACACGCTGGTGGCGATTCCTGTTTAGCGGCGGCGCAGCAGCGCGATCAAGCACAGAGCCAACGGACTGGCAGCGGCGATTCGGAAGGTGCCCTGAAAGCCGGCCAGAAACGCCTCCTGTCCGGCCGCGTCGCTGCCGCGCAGAAGCTGGAAGATCAGGAACAGCACTGTTGAGCCGGTGACCGTACCGATGGTACGGGTTGCCATGCCGAGCGCGCCGGCGACCCCGCGGTCTCGGACCGGCAGGGTGGCGGTCAGGATGTCGAAATAGGCGACCTGAAACAGGCCGATGCCCACACCCTGCACGAACATCGAGGCCGCCAGCAGGGCGATCTGTGGCTGCAGCCCGGCGAAGGAGATGCCGAGCAGACCGATGCCGCTCAGCACGATGCCGGCCAGAGCCAGCGTGCGCGGCGGCAGTCTGCCCGCCAGCCGTCCGGCGATCGGGGAGGCAAGCATCGTGCCGAAGGGCGAGACGGCCAGGACCAGCCCGCCCATCGGCACCGACAGGCCGGAGATGCGGCTGAGATAGAACGGCGC
>CAINEA010000216.1 GCA_903847525.1 uncultured Acetobacteraceae bacterium
ATTATCACTAATTGTCTATTAATGGAGAAATAAAATAGAATGATCGATAGGATATTCTTATACCTCATCTTGAATGATGTACAAGGTCCGATAGCATTGGGCCGAATCTTGGAAGGAATGAGGAAATTTGCTGGACCTGCGCAGTTTTGTTCTGGCATTTGTCGTCATTAACCTAACCTACGCGGCGTTGATTTCGGCCTTCCTGAACACGATCAGGATCGATCAGCCGGCCTTGCGCCTATGGAGATGGGCGAATATCACGTCGGGCAGTGCCATGTCGCTGCTCTGGCTACGGCCGTGGATCCCCCTGGAGTTGTCGCTGAATCTGGCCCATGCCCTGACGATCTTGGGTATCGGGCTGGAATTGGCTACCTATGCGCTGTTCCTGGGGCGGGTGAAATGGCTGAGCCCGGTCCTGGCCGGCACCGTCATCGGCATCGTGGTGCAGGGCCTGGTCTTGCTGCTCGCATCCAGCCGGCATCCGGCCCTGCTGGCGCTTTCGGTGATTGGCATGACGATCAAGGCCATGGCGGCGCTGTTGATGTTTCGAAGCCGACGAGACAGTCCCGGTGTATCTCTGGCCATCAGCCTGACCGACGGAGCGATCGCAGCCATTCTGCTGGGCAGGACGGTCCTTGGGCTGACGAATTTCGAGTTGTTGGCATTCGATCCAACCGTCATAAACCAGGCGCTGTATTTGGCCGCCTTCATCAATTATGTCGTGAACGGCTTCGGCTTTCTCCTGCTGGTGCAGGGTGCGGCCAACCGCCAGATATACGCGACATCGGAACGCCTGCGCGAAATGGAGCGAGAACAGCGCGAATTGCTTTCGGTGGCAGCGCATGAATTCCGCACGCCGGCGGCGATGATCAAGGCCTCCACTGACTCGCTCCGGTTTCTGCATGACCAGATCACTCCGGACGTTGCCAACCGGGTAGACAATATACGGGCGGCGGTCACCCGCCTCACAGATCTGGCCAATGTGCTGATCAGTCGGGATCGCCTGATCGAACGCGTACTTACGCCGCAAAAGGAGCGGATTGACCTCAGTGCTCTGGTCGAGCAGTCGCTCGGCGCCTATCCGGCGGAAACCCCTGTTGCCCTGACCATCCTGCCGGAACCCATGATGATGCAGGCGGACCCGACCTTGCTTCGGATCGCCGTCTGCAATCTGGTGGATAACGCGATCCGATACCACGAACAGGCTGACTGTCCGATCCGCGTCAGCGTGGCCCGGCAGGCTGGCCAGGCGCGTATCTGCGTGGCCGACCGAGGACCCGGCATTCCGGACGACCTGAAGCAGAAAGTCTTTGAGCGGCATTTCACGGTCCGCGGTGAGCTTGCCAAAGGCATCGGGCTGTCCATCGTTCGGCTCATCAGCCGGGCCCATGACGGTGAGGCCCTTGTCGAAGACAACCCGGGGGGTGGCTCGGTGATGGTGCTCAACTTGCCGCTGCCGGAGGGGAGGAGGTCCGATGCTTGATCCGCGGATGCCATGCACAATTCTGATCGTGGAGGACGAACGCGTGCTTAGGGAGGAACTGCGTTTCCAGTTGGCCCAGCACGGCTTTGTCGTCGAGGCGTTTGCCTCGGCCGAGGAGTTCGATCAACGCCTGCCCTGGGTCGCCCGGAAAATCGCGGTGCTGGATATTGGCCTGGAAGGGGAGGACGGGCTTTCGATGTGCAGGCGGCTTCGGGCGCAGGATCCGCTGATGGGGATTGTCTTCATCACCGCACGCAATTTGCGCGAGGACCGGTTGTCCGGTTTGGCGCAAGGCGCCGACGCGTATTTGGTCAAGCCAATCGATGTCGAGGAACTGGTGCTGGTCCTGCGTAACCTCGCGCAGAAATCCGTGCAGCACGAACTGGCCGCCTCGCCAGAGCCTTGGCTGCTCTCCGCGCATGGCTGGGAACTCATCGGTCCGGATGGAACGGCGATCGGCCTGACCGCGCGCGAGCATCAGACGTTGCAAATGCTGATACAGGCAAGCGGCGGAGTGGTGGCGAAGCGGCATCTGGCGGAAAGCATTTTCGGCAATGCCATCAGCAATGGCGAACAACGCCTAGAAGTGTTGCTGTCGCGCCTGCGGGCGAAGGCGCGTTCCACGGGCAATTTTTCCCTGCCCATCCGGTCTGCCCATGCATCGGGCTACGCATTTACGTCGCCTGCCAAAATTGGCTGAGCTCAGGCTTCCTTGTCTGCCGCCATCCGCCGCGTGATCGCAATGTTGCAAGCAATTGCAAGCAATTGACAGCCTGTGCAAGCGCGAACTGGGATAAACTTTTCGTATCTAGTGTGTCGGAAGCAGGGGCAAGCTCGTTTCTACGAGCGTTCCCGGCCGGCAAGTTTAGCATAAATGGGGCGCTGGCGATGAAATCCGTACCGATCCTGAGGCGAGGCTTGAATCCTGCCCATTCCCTGCGGTTGATCATGGCGCTGACGCTGGCGGTGGTATCCCCGGTATCTGCCCAAACCGTGGTCAGCCAGGGTGTGACGGGAAATTACACCAACAGCAGCGGGGCTGTGGTGTTCCCCAACGTCACCATCAGCTCCAACGCTTCGCCCGGGATGGTGCTGTTGACCAATGGTTCCAGCGACACCCCGAGCAGCCTGACCATCAATTCGATTACCGGAGCGAGTATCAGCGGTGCGCCGGCTTATTATGACTTCCCGCTTTACGGGCTCGCCGTGCAAGGCGGCGGCGGCGAGGGCGTCGAAGGTTACCCCGGTGCCATGAATGGCCCAACCGTGACCCTCACCAATTCGGCGACCCTGGCCGGCAACTGGCAGACCGCGAACCTGCCCGCAAACACGTCATGGGGCTTCAGCACCATTGCCAATACGATCAACACGTTCGGCTCACTGTCGGGCGCCAGCCTCGGCGCCAACGCGTGGGGCAATGGATCCACCAACGGAGTGAGCTCAGGCGGCAACGGCGGCTCTGTCACCATCGACAATGCCGGAACCCTCTATGTTGCTCCTCCCCCCTACGGGGCATACACAAGGTTCTCCACTTCGGGGCTGCCGTGGCAGCCCTATATGAGCGCCCTGGCTGCAATCTCGATCGGCGGCAACGCCTTGACCGGCCAGGCATCAACCACCAACGGCGGCAATGGCGGGGCGGTTTCGGTCACCACCGAAGCTGGCAGCACAATTGTCATCTATGGCAACAATTACACTAACACGTATAGCCCCAGTATCACCGTGAACGGCATCACCGCCCTGTCGCAAGGTGGTTCCAACGGCTACAATTGCAGCGGGAAAACAGGCAGCTGCAGCGATTACGCATTCTCCAGCGGTGGCTGGGGCGGGGGGGTCAACGTCACCCTCAATGGCAACCTCAAATCCGTTGGCAGCTATGGAAATGCTCTCAACGGCGAGATCGGCGTCGCGGCAGCCTCGCTTGGGGCTTCATTTATCACGCCAGGCGGAAGTTACGGAACAACCATGGGCGGACAGTCCGGGGTAGGAGGCAACGTCTCGGTCACCCTCGGGAGCACGGCTTCGATCGCGCTCAACCAGGGCAGCGCCATCGGCGTCGAGGCGATCAGTGCCTCCGGTTCCACAACGGGGGCTGACCCTCTGACCGACCGGTCTGGAACGGTCTCCGTGATCATCAATCAGGGTGCTTCGATCAGCACGGGCAACGCAGCCGCACGGTTCTCCATGGGCGTTGTCGCGGTCAGCACCGGCAATCCGCTGTTCCTGGAGCCGTTCAACACCAACGCCATTGGCGGTTCTGGCGGCACAGCGCCCGGCCCGGTCAGTGTCACCAACTCGGGCAGCATCTCCACCACCGGTGAAATGGGGGTGGGCATTGCCGCCCTCAGTGTCGGTGCCGGCGGCATGGTGACCCAGGTGTCATCGAACGGCGCGGCCTATCTTGGCAGCACCTCCGGCGGCAACTCCGGCGGCAGCGGCACCGTCGATGTCACGAACAACGGCACCATCGTCACCGATGGCGCCTCGTCGTTCGGTATTGTCGCCTTCAGCGGCACGCAAGGCGGCCTGGTCGAGGCCGACGGCAATGCGGTGTTGAACGGCACGTCGGTTACGTCGGGCCTGGTGGTCGGCAATTCCAGCGGCAATTCCACAGGCTCCACCGGCGGCACGGTGACCGTGTCCAACGGCGGTTGGATCTATACCGGCGACACCAACGCTGGCGGCAACATGTCGATCGGGATCGTCGCGCAGAGTATCGGCGGCGGCGGCGGCAGTTCCGGCGGCCAGGGCGCCGCGGCGTTTGTCGGCGACGGCGGTGGCGCCGGGGGATCCGGTGGCGCGGTCAATGTCTGGTCGTCGGGGCCGATCACCACGCTGAACGATGGCGCGATCGGCATCCTGGCACAAAGTGTCGGCGGTGGCGGCGGCAACGGCGGCAATGCCAAGGGCCTGTTCGTGGCGGTCGGCGGCCAGGGCGGTTCGGGTGGCAACGGCGGCCCGGTCAATGTCGTGCTCTACAGCGGTGGCCAGACAACCACTTCCGGTGACTTCGCGCATGGTGTTCTGGAACAGAGCATCGGCGGCGGCGGCGGCAATGGCGGCTATGCCAAAGCTTATGGAGAATTCATTGCAACCGGGATCGGCGGCGCGGGCGGCTCGGGCGGCTCCGGCGGCCAGGTCACCTTCACGAATGGCTCGTCCCTGCTGACCACGGGAGAGCAATCCTATGGCGCGTTGCTGCAAAGCGTGGGCGGCGGCGGCGGCAACGGCGGTGCGGCGAATGCGTACTCGGTAGGGGTTGCGTTCTCAGCAAGCGTGGCTGTTGGCGGCAGCGGTGGATCGGGCGGCATTGGCGGCGCTGTAAGCGCCACGAACACCGGCACGATCAGCACGGCCGGGCCGGATGCCATTGGCCTGCTGGCCCAGAGCATCGGCGGTGGCGGCGGCAATGCCGGATCCGCGCTGGCGAAGTCGCTGGCCTTCGGCGTTCCGGGCGAACCGGAAATTCCAACCATTTCCGCCAGCGTATCGATAGGTGGGGCTGGCGGTGCGACCGGAGCCGGTAACACGGTTACCGTCGTCAGCAATGCCGGTACGATCGCCACGCAGGGGAACGGTGCCATCGGCATCCTGGCGCAGAGCATCGGTGGTGGCGGCGGCAATGGCGGTGATTCGACTGCCCAGGCCCATGCGGTCGAAGCAGAGTCGCCAACCCTTAAGATGGGCGTGGCGATTGGCGGCAGTGGTTCTGGCGGCGGTGATGGCGGGTCGGTCAGCGTGACAAACGAGTGTCAGGGGTGTTCGGGGCCGGGCGCGTGGATCACGACGGTCGGCAATAATGCCACCGGCATTTTGGCCCAGAGCATCGGCGGCGGCGGCGGCAACGGTGGCACCGGCAACACCGGTGTAGGTAGCCCCAACCTGGGTGGCGACACCGGCACCTCCGTCAGCGTAACGTACGGCATGGGCGGGAGCGGGGGCGGCGGCGGCAATGGCGGCAGCGTTGCCGTATTGAATGCCGACGCCCACAGTTTCATCACGACCGTCGGGTCTGGATCGCAGGGTATTCTGGCGCAGAGCATCGGCGGCGGCGGCGGCAATGGCAGCGGTGGTGCCGCCAGCGGCAGCAGCGATACGGTGAACGTCAATATATCGGTGGGTGGATCCGGCGGAACGGCCGGCGTCGGTGGCAGCGTCTCGGTCACCAATCTTGGCAACATCTTCACCGGGGCGGCGCCCACCAGCGCGGTTCCGGTGACCACCGGCGGCGATTCCGTTGGCATTCTGGCGCAAAGCATCGGCGGTGGTGGCGGTACCGGTGGGTCCTCCGATGCCGCGGCAGCCATTGGCGCGCTTGGCACATTCGAAAATTATTTGAATGTCCCATCCAGCACGAACTATGCCGCCAGTGTGGCCGTCGGCGGCAAGGGCGGCGGCGGCGGGTCCGGCGGCACGGTGAGCGTTGTGAATGACGGGCTCATCGTCACATACGGTGAGCGCGCCCACGGCACGCTGGCCCAGTCGATCGGCGGCGGTGGCGGGTCTGGCGGGGCGGTGGATGCGACCCCCAACGGCATCGTCGGCACTATTGCCGGCAATATCCCCCAGCCAAGCCCGGCCTACAGCGCGTCCGTCTCAGTCGGTGGATCGGGCGGCAGCGGCGGCAATGGCGGCGTCGTGAACGTGACCAATAACGGTACGATCGTCACGGCGGGCTATGCCGCAACCGGCATCCTGGCGGAGTCGATCGGCAATGGCGGCGGCGTGGGCGCCGAAGGCACTGTCAACGACAACACCACCTTTAACATCGGCCTCAGCGTCACCGGAACCAGCGGCAACGGCGGCAACGGCGGCGCTGTGACGGTGACCAACACCGGTGCGATCACCACCGTCGGCGACGATGCCCCGGCGATCCTGGCGCAGTCGATCGGAGGTGGCGGTGGCGTCGGAAGCGGCGGATGCACCAACTCGGCCTCGGCGGGCGCCGCTGGCGTCAGCGCCACCGCCTGCATCGGCAACACCGCATCACTCACCGGAAGCTCTCAGCCTTGGGCCGACCAGTCGCAGTTTGTGGTGAAAGTCGGTGGTGGCGCCGGCAATTCTGGCAGCGGCGGGGCGGTCACGGTGAATGTTGACGGTGCGATCGTGACGACCGGTGCACGCAGCATGGGCGTTGTGGCGCAGAACATCGCCGGCGGTGGCGGATATTTCTCCGCCAGCAGCCAGAACATTTCGTCGTTGTCGATGCTGGGCGAGAGCGGGAGCGGCGGTGCCAATTTCGCGACCAGCAATCCAACTGGGTCGACATCGAACATCAATGTGGCGGTGAACGTGGGCGCGGGCGGATCGATCACCACATCCGGTGCTGGCGGCTGGGGTATCCTGGCGCAGAGCATCGG